>JAEVZN010000264.1 GCA_023392205.1 Pseudomonadota bacterium | reverse complement strand
CAATTCCCGCTACACTCTGCGCATGGCGATCAGATTCTTTCCCATTCAAGTCCCCTCCATCGCAGCGCTCGCCCTGGCGGCGATGCTGGCCTGGCCGGCCTCTCTGTTCGCGCAATCGGAGAGCGACAACCTCGTGGCGCGGTTCATCGCACTTTATAATGCCGGCAATTACGAGGAGGCGGTTCCGGTCGCACAACGCCTGCTGGCGCTGCAGGAAAAGGCGCGCGGCCCCGAACATCCCGACGTCGCCACCGCGGCCAACAACCTCGCCGGGCTTTACCGGGCACTTGGCCGCCTCCCGGATGCCGAACCTCTCTATCGCCGTACATTGGCGATCCGGGAAAAGGCGCTCGGCCCCGAACATCCCGATGTCGGAACCGCGCTCAACAACCTGGCCGCCCTGCAACACCAGCAAGGACGCTACGAGCCCGCGGAACAACTCTACAAGCGCGCCATCGCCATCCGCGAGAAAGCACTCGGGGCCGATAACCCGCAGCTTGCGGCGAGCCTTGGCAATCTCGCCAGCCTCTATCAGAGCCTCTCGCGCTACAACGACGCCGAACCGCTCTACAAGCGCGCGCTGGCGATCGACGAAAAGGCACTCGGACCGGAGCATCCGACCGTCGCCAATTCACTGGAGGGCCTGGCCTTCGTCTATCGCGGCCAGCAGCGCGTCGATGAGGTCGAGCCGCTGTTCAAACGCTCCCTGGCCATTCGCGAAAAGGCCTTCGGTCAGAACCATCCGGCGGTGGTGCATTCGCTGAACAGCCTTGCCGCCTTCTATCGCGATCAGGGACGCCACGGCGATGCCGAGCCGCTATTCAAGCGCGTGATCGTCATCAGCGAGACGCTTGGTCCCGACCATCCGGGTGTCGCGACGGCGCTGAACAACCTCGCCGTGCTCTATCAGGAGACCGGCCGGCCCAAGGACGCAGAGCCCCTTCACACGCGCGCGCTCGCCATCCGCGAAAAGGCGTATGGCACGGAGCATCCCTATGTGGCCGTCTCGCTGACCAATCTGGCCGAATTGTACCGCACGCTCGGCCGCCAGGCCGACGGCGACGCCATGGCCGCCCGCGCCCAGGCGATCCGCGACAAGCAGAAATGACACCCATGCGACAGCACAATCCTGCCTGCAACGGCGCGCCTGGCGCGCATTGTCGCGGCGCCGCCTGTTGCAGCCCGTTGGGCGGCACCCATCCTCTCGCGGCTCATTCTGAGACGGCCGGCCCAAACCGAACATGCAACGCATAGCCCTCGCCCTTTTTTGCAAGACTCCGCAGGCGGGGCAATCCAAGACCCGGCTGTCGCCACCCCTGACACTGGCGCAATGCGCAGATCTGTCGGCGGCCTTCATCTGCGATGTGGCGATGACCCTGCATGCGGCCGCGGCGGAAACCAGAACTTCCTGCTGCGCGGTCTACACACCGGCCGGATCGGAACGCGAATTGCGCCCGCTGCTGCCGCAAGATTTCACGCTACTCCCCCAGAGCGACGGCGACCTCGGCGCGCGGTTGATGGCGGCCATGCACGCGCTGTTCGATGCCGGTCATGGCGGCGTGATCTTCATCAATGCCGACGCCCCGACGCTGCCGCCGGACATCGTGGCCGATGCGGTGCGCGTTGTGCGCTCCGGCTATTTCGCGATCGGTCCCGCCCATGATGGCGGCTATACGTTGATCGGCCTGCCCGCACCCAACAACGGGTTGTTCACCGATATCGCCTGGAGCACGCCCTCAGTACTCGCCCAGACCAATGCAAGGGCGCGCGAATTCGGCCTCGAACTGCACGCCCTGCCGCCCTGGTATGACGTGGACGATGCCGAGGCCCTTGCCATGCTCCAAGACGAGTTGGCCGGACGTCCGCCGCCCTTCGCCGATCCTGGCCTGATCGCGGGTGCGGCGCCCGCCACCCGCGACTGCCTCGCGCGGATCCTGCCGGAGACGGTCGTTCAGGCCTCGCCCGCGACGCCATAGGAAAAGTTATCCCGCAGGCTCTTGTGCCGGCACGTTGGATGGTGAAAATCCGCCGCGTTTTCGCACCTGTCTGATGCGCACCTGATTTTCGTGCACCTGCCTCACATACACCTGCCCCGCCAGCGCCGGAGAACAACAATGGCCCAAAAAACCGGATTAGTCGTCACAGCCCATCCCGGCGATTTCGTCTGGCGCGCGGGCGGCGCGATCGCGCTGCATGCGAAGAAGGGCTATCGCATGAAGATCGTCTGCATGAGCTTCGGCGAGCGCGGGGAAAGCCAGTTCGCCTGGAAGGAACAGGGCGCGACGCTGGAGAGCGTCAAGGCCGGCCGCAAGGACGAGGCGGAACGGGCCGCCGCCATTCTCGGTGCGGAGATCGAGTTTTTCGACGCGGGCGATTATCCGCTGCGTCTGACCGAACAGCATTTCGACCGCATGGTCGACATCTACCGCGAACTCAATCCGTCCTTCGTGCTCACTCACGCGCTTGAAGACCCCTATAATTTCGATCATCCGAACGCCGCCCATTTCGCGCAGGAGACCCGCGTGGTTGCGCAGGCGATGGGGCACAAGCCGAGCGCCAGCTACAAATACGCTGCGGCGCCCGTCTTTCTGTTCGAGCCGCACCAGCCCGAGCAATGCAATTTCAAGCCGCAGGTCATTCTGAATATCGACGAGGTCTGGGAGACCAAATACAAGGCCTTCCAGGTGCTGGCGGCGCAGAAGCATCTGTGGGCCTATTACGAGCGCGTGGCGCTCAATCGCGGTGTCCAGGGCGGACGCAATACCGGCAAGCCGATGACCTATGGCGAGGCCTATCAGCGCCTCTTCCCGATGGCGGTGGAGGAATTGGGGTAGTCTCGTCCGGACCTTAATCCCGTCACCCTGAGGTGGCCGCCTCAGGCGGCCCTCGAAGGGCGGCGGGCCACGTTTGCCGTTGCATCCTTCGAGGCTCGCTTCGCTCGCACCTCAGGATGACGGAGTGAGATTGGAGCCTGTGACATGAAACCCGTCGTTGTCCGCAACATCCAGCGCGCCGATGCCAATGCCTGCAGCATTCTCGCAGGGCTCGGCGTCTCCACCGCGCATGAGGCATTGGGCCGTTCCGGCCTGATGAAGCCCTATATGCGGCCGATCTGGGCGGGTGCGTCGATCTGCGGTCCGGCCGTCACGATCCTCGCGCAGCCCGGCGACAACTGGATGATCCATGTCGCGATCGAGCAATGCAAACCGGGCGACGTGCTGGTGGTCGGATGCACTGCCGACAGCACCGATGGCATGTTCGGCGATCTGCTGGGGACATCACTGAAGGCGCGCGAGGTGCAGGGCCTCGTCATCGATGCCGGCTGCCGCGATGTCGCCGTGTTGAAAGAAATGGGCTTCCCGGTCTGGTCGAAAGCCATCTCCGCCAAGGGCACGGTGAAGGCGACGCTCGGATCGGTGAATATCCCGGTGGTCTGCGCGGGCGTAAATGTCGTGCCGGGCGATGCCATCGTTGCCGACGACGATGGTGTGG
>JAEVZN010000250.1 GCA_023392205.1 Pseudomonadota bacterium | reverse complement strand
TGATCGTACAGGGCCAGGACTTCGTGCGCGAAGGCCAGCGCGTGGATTCGGTGATTGCGGCCGAACAGACTGCCAACCGCTAAGCGAGCGCTCGCGTCATGATGACCCTGATCGACTACGCCATCAGCCACGCCCGGCTGACGCTCGCGACGCTGCTGTTTCTGCTCGGCGCGGGTTACGTCGCCTATGTGACGATCCCAAAAGAGTCGGAGCCGGACGTCAAGGTTCCGATCATCTATGTGCAACTCACCCAGCGCGGCATCAGCCCGGAAGATTCCGAGCGCCTGCTGCTGCGCCCGGTGGAGACGCAGCTCAAATCGGTCAGCAACGTCAAGGAAATGCGCTCCACCGCCTATGAGGGCGGCGGCTATGTGCTGCTCGAATTCGAGGCGGGCTTCGATTCCAAATCCGCATTGGCGGATGTGCGAGCCAAGGTCGATCAGTCCAAGCGCGACCTGCCGCGCGATGCCGACGAACCGGTGGTGACCGAGGTCAATCTCTCGCTCTATCCGGTGCTGGTGGTGGCGCTGTCCGGCAACATGCCGGAGCGCTCGATGCTGCGCATTGCGCGGCACGCCAAGAATGTGATCGAGCAGGTGCCCGGCGTGCTTTCGGCGGAATTGCGCGGCTCGCGCGACGAAGCCGTCGAAATCATCGTCGAGCCTATGCTGCTGAAGAGCTACGGCGTCTCGCTGGACCAGCTCATCTCGACGGTCAATTCGTCCAACAGCCTGATCGCGGCCGGTGCGCTGGAAGGCGGCACCGGACGTTTCGCTGTGAAGGTGCCGGGACTGATCGAACGGCCGCAGGACGTGCTCACCGTGCCGATTGCGGCCACATCGGGCGCGTCGATCACGGTCGGCGATGTCGCGCAGGTCAAACCGACTTTCAAGGACGCGACTTCGATCACCCGCGTCAATGGCCGTTCGGCCATGACCATCGAAGTGTCCAAGCGCACTGGCGCCAACCTGATCGAGACCGTCGACGGCGTGAAGGCCACGGTGGAACGCCTGAAGGCGACGTGGCCGGAAGCGGTCGAGGTGACGTTCACGCAGGACAAGTCCAAGGTGATCCGGCAGATGCTGGCGGACCTGCAGAATTCGGTCGCTACGGGCGTGCTGCTGGTCGCGGTCATCATCCTGTTCGCGCTCGGCTTCCGTGCCTCCCTGTTCATCGGTATCGCGATCCCCGCATCGTTCCTCGCGGGCGTATTGGGACTTCATCTGGCCGGGCTGACAATCAATATCGTCGTGCTGTTTTCTCTGATTTTGGCCGGCGGCATGCTGGTCGACGACGCGATCATCGTGTCCGAATATGCCGAACGGCGGATGTCCGAAGGCATGCCGCCGAAGGAGGCCTATTCGCAGGCCGCCAAACGCATGTCAGGCCCGGTCATCGCCTCCACCGCGACCCGTATCGCCGCCTTCTCTCCACTGCTGTTCTGGCCGGGCGTGGTCGGCGAGTTCATGAAATACATGCCGATCACATTGATCGCGACACTGACGGCGTCGCTGATCGTGGCCTTGTTCTTCACGCCCACATTGGGTGCCTTGCTCGGCAAAGCGTCGCCGGTGCCGATCGACGAGCGGGCCTCCGATCGCGGGTTCTATATGCGCACGGTCAAGGTGGCCTTGCGCTATCCGGGCGCGACCCTGGCGACGGCCTTCGCGCTGCTGATCGCCGTCACCATGGCCTATGGCAAACTCGGCCGCGGCGTCGAGTTCTTCCCAAATGTCGAACCCGATTACGGTCAGGTCATCGTGCATGCGCGGGGAAATCTCTCGCTCGACGAGAAGAACAGGATGGTCAGCGAGGTCGAGAAGGAGGTGCTGAACTTCCCCGGCCTGAGCACCGTCTACACGCGGCTTGGGGAACAGCCGCGCGGTTCCAGCGAACTGAGCGAAGACACCATCGGCGTGATACAGTTCGAATTCGACAATTGGCAGAAGCGCCCGCCGGCCAGCCAGATCATGGACGCCATCCGCGACAAGACCGCGGATATTCCGGGCATCATGGTCGAGGTGACCGCGCCGCGCGCAGGCCCGCCGACCGGCAAACCCATCCAGGTGCAGATCGGCGCGCTCAATCCCGATGTGCTGCCGGATGTGGCAAAGAAAGTGGCCGCGATCCTCGCGCAACGCAGCGACATCCGCGATCTCGACGACGGACTGCCGCTGCCCGGCATCGACTGGAAGATCAATGTCGACAAGGCCGAGGCCGCCAAATATACGGCGAGCCCGAACACGGTCGGCACCGCCGTACAACTCGTCACCAATGGCGTGAAGGTGACCGAATATCGTCCCTCGGAAAGCGACAAGGCGGTCGATATTCTGGTACGCTTCCCCAACGATCGCCGCAGCCTCGACCAGATCGACGAATTGCGGGTGCAGACTCAGGCGGGTCAGGTGCCGATCGGCAATTTCGTGCAGCGCGAGGCGATCCAGCGCACCGGCTATATCAACCGCGTCGGCGGCAACCGGGTGATGACGGTGTCCTCCAACGTCGCTGAAGGCGTGCAGAGCGCAGTTGTGCAGCAGGCGATCCTGGCCGAACTCAATGCGACAGATTTCGGACCCGGGATCACCTTCCGCATGACGGGCGAGGACGAGCAACGCGAGAAGGCCGGCGCGTTCCTGAGCAAGGCATTCGCGACTGCGATGTTCCTGATCTTTGCGATCCTGCTGGCGCAGTTCAACCGGCTTACGTCGGTGTGGCTGGTTCTGAGCGCGATCGTGCTGTCGACCATCGGCGTGCTGATCGGCCTGATGATCATGGGTCAGCCCTTCGGCGTGGTGATGACCGGCATCGGCATCATCGCCAATGCCGGCGTGATTGTGAACAACAACATCGTGCTGATCGATACCTATGACCGTCTGCGCCGCGAGGGCATGGCGGCCTATGAGGCGATCCTGGAAACATGTCGCGAGCGTGTGCGTCCGGTGTTGCTGACGGCGATCACCGCCATTCTCGGCGTGTTGCCGATTGCGTTTGGCGTCAATCTCGACTTCATCCTGCGCGATGTCACGATCGGCGCGCCGGCCACACAATGGTGGATCTCGCTCTCCACCGCCATCGTGTTTGGCCTCGGCTTCGCAACCATCCTCACGTTGGTGGTGACGCCGGCGGCGCTGATGCTGATCGCCAACGGCGCGGAATGGCGGGTTGCGAAAGTCGCAAAGCTGCGCGCCTGGTGGCGGGGCCGGAAGATGAAGGCGGCGTAGCACAACGCCTTTATGATCGGCTTTCTGGATTTCGGGCTCGCGGACTTTGTCCGCGCCCCGGAATGACGTGCCTCACAGCGTCTCTTCCACCGCCCGTCGCAATTCATTGGAGACATGCGGGCGCGTGCCGTAGAACGCCTCGAAGGCCGGGACGGCCTGATGCAGCAGCATGCCGAGCCCGTCGATCGCGGTGAGACCGCGCGCGCGGGCGGCGGCCAGCAGGGGCGTCTCCAGCGGATTATAGACGATGTCGCAGACTAAGGCGCCGGCCGGTAGCGCATCGAGCCGGATGTCGAGCGGCGGATAGCCGGTCATGCCCTGGCTGGTCGTGTTCACC
>JAEVZN010000204.1 GCA_023392205.1 Pseudomonadota bacterium | reverse complement strand
GGCGTGGCCCGCAACGATCCCGTCAGACCCATCGAGCAAAACCGGGTTTATGAATCCGAATTCCTGGATGCTGGCTGCGATCTGTTTGATTTGGCGAGGGGTGTGCGTGCGCGGGTTTTTCGCCCTCGGTTTGAGCTTCCGGGGGTCCTTATATTTGATGGTCAGCGTGCCCACGGTGACCTCCAAGCCTAAGGTCCAGAAGCAAAGCGGACCGACAAAATCGCGAATCAAATACAGGGAAGTCTCGCCTGATATTGTCGCGAAATTTCCCTGATCCGCAAAATCCGTCCCTGTTCTTTTTCACAGGGAAACAGCTCAGAAGTGCCTGTCAAATCAGAGCTTCTTCGCCTTCTAGCCGATCTCCATCGGAATTTTGGCATTTTACCCTGTATTTTTCCCTGTTTTCTCCCGCACCCGGAATCAGAGACTGGTTCGCAGCAACCTGTTCGGCGCGCCAATTTCCGACAAGGCTTCTCAATGCGATAGCAAAAGCGGCAGAGGCGGCCTTGCCAGCATGCTCTTTGTCGCACCGCCGAGCACGAAGTCGCGCAGCCGCGAATGGCCATAGGCGCCCATCACCAGGAGATCGGCATCATGTGAGCTCGCGTGATCGGCGAGCACGTCGCCGATCTCCCGGCCCGCCGCGCTGACGCTGTCGATTTCCAGCATGACGTCATGCATCTTCAGATGCCGCGCCAATTGCTGCGCGGGGCGCGATGTCGTGATGTCCTTGTCCTCGGTCACAGTGACCGCGCGGACCGTGCGCGCTCTCTGAAGAAGCGGTATCGCATCGGCGATGGCGCGTGCGGCAGGGCGGCTGGAATCCCAGGCGATGAGGATATTATCAAGCTTCGGCGCGATGCCTTGGCGCGGTTCGGGCAAGACCATCACCGGGCGGCCTGCGCCGAAAACAATACGCTCCGCATAAAGGTGGTCGATGCCGTCCGCGTCTCCGACCGGGATGATGACGAGATCGCGCAGCCTTGCATGGTCGACGAGAATTTCGGCAATCTGCGAATTCAGGCTCCGTTCGACAATAGTCTCTCCAAGAACGGCGGACGCCTTTGCCGCCGTTTCGAAAACCTCCAGCAGGCGCCGCGCATTGTCGGCGCTCTTCTGATATTCGGCATCGAGCAATTCGGGCAATCCAAGCAGCCGGTCGGCGATGAAATTGCTGCCGCCCGGCACCTCGACTTCGATCTCGAAGGCCACGGCTGACAATTGCGTCTGCAGCAACGCGGCCATGGCGACGGCGTATTCGATACCGGAATCCGGTGTCGGCGCCGGGTAGCTGGTGACGACCACCAGCGAATCCTTGAAGCTCATGCGTGACCTCGAACGTGACTTCGGAAGATATCGGCGATCTTAGTGGTGGATGCGGACATTACAGCAAAGGTGAGGGCGATCTCATTGATGTCATGACTGTGTTATATTGCGACAAGCGGACGCAGGAGCGCCATGCTGCAGCGGCCGAAGAAACATCCGGAAAGCCAAACAACGCAGTCTCGATACTCATTATCTGCGTACTTGCCGTCTAAATTGACCGAAATCAACATACGATGCGCCGATCCGGACGAGAGTGACCCATGTCTCTCGCCGCGTTGCAGAGTGAGAATATCGATTCCGGTACCGCAGCTGGACGGATGGCGCCTGCCGTCGCGCCGTCGTGCAGCGGTCGTGAAGCACGTACGGCATCTATGTCCGCGGGCAATGGCGGAAGTACTGCCGCAAGCGCGACCATCAGCACCGATCTCGACCGGCTATTGCGTGCAACATTCATGCGCGCAACGCTTGGACGTTCCCCGTTGTCGCTGTTCAATGCGTCAGTTGACTGGCTTGGCCATTTCGCAATGTCGCCGGGTTTGCAGCAGGAACTGGCCATGGACGCGCTCGAGCGTGCCGGTCAGTTCTGGAGCTATGCGGTAAACTGCGCGACGGCAGGCGATGCGCCCCCTGAGCCTTGCGTGCAGCCTGCGCCACACGACAAACGCTTCGCAGATGCGGCCTGGTCGCAATGGCCCTTCAACCTGATCCATCAGTCATTCCTGTTGCAGCAGGAATGGTGGGAACGCGCAATCATAAGTGTACCGGGTGTGGCGCCTCATAACGTCCGCAAACTCGCATTCGCTGCGCGGCAGGCGCTCGATCCGCTGGCGCCGAGCAATTTTATCGCGACCAATCCGGTGGTCCTGCGCAGGATCGCCGAAACCGGAGGTGAAAACCTTCTGCATGGCGCACGCAACCTCGCCGACGATCTGCAACGGCTCATTTCCGGCCAGCGCCCCGCGGGGGCGGAGGCCTACCGCGTCGGTGAGACCATTGCCTGCACGCCGGGAATGGTCGTCTTTCGCAACGAATTGATCGAAGTGATCCAGTATGCCCCGCAGACCGAAACGGTCCATGCGGAGCCTGTTCTGATCGTCCCTGCCTGGATCATGAAATATTACATTCTCGATCTGTCGCCGGACAATTCGCTGGTGCGACATCTGGTCGAGGCCGGCCATACCGTGTTCATCGTTTCCTGGCGCAATCCGCGGCCCGAACATCGCGAAATCGGCCTCGACGATTACCTGTCGCGCGGCATCGGGGCGGCCTTGCGTGTGGTGCAGACTCTCGTTCCCGGCCACCCGGTCCACGCGGTGGGCTATTGCCTCGGCGGCACCCTGCTGTCGATCGCCGCAGCCGCGCTTGGGCGCAGCAACGATCCGGCTTTGAAGTCGTTGACGTTGCTTGCAGCGCAAACAGATTTTGCGGATGCCGGGGAATTGACGCTGTTCGTCGACGAAAGCGAAGTCACTTTTCTCGAGGACCTGATGTGGCAAAAGGGCATTCTGGAAGCGCGTCAGATGGCGGGAGCCTTTCATCTCCTGCGCTCGAACGATCTGATCTGGTCGCGCATGGTGCGGGATTACCTGATCGGCAGGCGCACCAAGTTTTCAGACCTGATGGCCTGGAATGCCGATGCAACGCATATGTCTTACCGCATGCACAGCGAATATCTGCGGCGGCTGTTTCTCAATAACGACCTCGCTGCCGGCCGTTATGTGGTCGACGGCCTGCCGGTCGGATTGTCGAATATAAAGGTCCCAATTTTTGCGGTGGCCTCGGAATGGGACCATGTAGCGCCCTGGACGTCGGTTTATAAAGTGCATTTGCAGGCGGATGTCGATGTGACCTTCGTTCTCACCACGGGCGGACACAATGCCGGGATCGTCAACCCGCCCGGCCCCGCGCAGCGCGAATTTCGCATCGGAACCCATTCGGAAGCCGAACCGTATCTTTCGCCAGAAAGGTGGCGAAACCGACACAATCCTGTGCAAGGGTCTTGGTGGCCGGCCTGGTTGGCGTGGCTGTCCGAGCATAGCACGGAGCGGATCAGGCCGCCGCAGATGGGAATGCCGGAATGCGGGATCGCACCGGTCAAGCCGGCGCCGGGCGATTATGTTTTCGACCGCTGAGTGACGACGGAATGGGGCTGGGGTGCAGCTATTTTGTAGGCGTGTCACAACGGAGGAGTGCACCATGACTGGCAAGACCATGAACGAGCAGTTGAATGCAATGGATCGGCTCGCCCGCCCTGAATGGGCAATGGCGGCGCTGAGCGCGAATGCGTCCAATTTCTGGGAGTCTCAGGACAAGCTGCTGGATAACATGCAGTCGCTTGCAAACGGATGGTTCGAAAGGCGGCATGCCGGGACGCATGCTGCGCTCGAAGCGGCGGAGCGGATCTGCAAGGCCGGCAACCCGGCTGACGTGATGCGCGAATATCAGGCCTGGGCGACCGGCGCATCGCAGCGATTGATGGCAGATGGGCTCGCCTGTCAGCAGCAGATGCTGTCGCTCCTCGGTGCGATGAGGCCGCCTGTCATGAATCTGGAAGCTGCTAAGGCATCGGCTCAGGACGCCGCAAAGGCGTTCGAGCAGAGCTTCACGTCGCGTGAGAGGGGCGAAAGCGAGCAGCCGCGATCGCAATCCCGCGCGGCGTGAGTTTCCGTTGCGCCACGGTTTTCTTACAGGACCGACAGAGAGCGTAACAGGATGACGAGAATAACGGCTGGCGCGAGATAGCGAATCGTTGCGCGCCACAAGCGCGCCAGCCCATTCCACCGGAAGGCCATCGCCGCGTCGGCGTCGGTCCGGCGCCAATGCCATCCGGCAAAAACCGCAATGGCCATTCCGCTGATCGGCAGCAGCACATTCGATGCCGCAAAATCCACAGCATCGAGAATCGACATGCCGCCCGGCGCAATATGCGCGAGGGCGCCGAAGCCGAGCGAACTCGGAATGCCGAGCAGAAAGGCGGAGCCCGCAATTATCGGTCGTTGCCGCAATCACGCCGCGATCCGGCATGTCACATCGGCTCCAGCGCCACCCGGGGCGCCAGACGTTCAACGTCTTCCCGGCGGCAGAGTTCTGTTCCCGGCGTCAGCAAGGCGGCGCCACCGGCCGCATTCCCCCATTCAAAGGCCTCGGCGAGCGTCCGCCCGGACGCCATGGCCCAGACCATGGCGCCGAGAAAGCTGTCGCCTGCCCCGACCGAACTGGCTGTGCCGATCGGCAATGGCGCGGCGCGCAGTGTATTGTCTTTCGAGACCAGCATGGCTCCGTTTGCGCCAAGAGTCAGTGCGACGATTTCGGCCTGTCCGAACTCCACGATATCCTGACAGGCGCGCCGCCAATCGTCTTGGGCAGGAAGCGTCCGTCCTGCCAATGTTTCGAGTTCCCGCAAATTCGGTTTGATCAGGCAGATGCCTTCCCGCAGGAGCGCCAGGGCGGCCGCGCCGGACGTGTCCGCCACCACCTTGCAGCCGCGCGCTTTCGCAGCCGACGCGGCATGCGCATAGAATTCCGGCGGCACACCCGGTGGCAGGCTTCCGCTGAGGACCAGATAGCCACCCTCCGGGCAATGGCCGAGCGTGTCTAGCGCCTGCCGGCAATCCGTGCCGGATATCGGCCTGCCCGGCAGCACGAAGCGGAATTCCTTGCCGGACATGCTTTCAGTGACGGTGAAACTCAGGCGCGTCTCGTCTTGCACAGGGAATGTCGAAGAGCGAACGCCTTCGGATTCGACAAGGCTTTGCAATTGCTGACCTGCGGCACCGCCGACCGGATAGACCGCTGTCACCGCGCCTCCCATCCGGGCCACAACGCGCGCCACATTGATGCCGCCCCCTCCGGGATCGCGTCGGGGTGCCGTACATCGCAGCTTGTGAACCGGCTCTACCCGCTCCACTGCCGTTGCGATATCGATGGCGGGATTCATCGTCAGCGTGGTGATGGGTACCATGCCTGCCTCCTGTATCGCCAACGACACTAGCCGGGCAAAAGGTGCAAGCGCCGGCGCGCAAGCTTCTCCAGCTCGAGGATCACGAACAGCAATATACCGATGCCGACAATCGCCAGCCCGTCTGCGAGCGAGACCGGGCGGGTCGCGAACAGCGTCTGCATGAACGGCGCATAAGTGAAAACGAATTGTCCCGCTACGACCGCGGCAATCCCGATCAGGATGGCCGGTGTGCCGAGAAAGCCCTTCCAGGTCAGCGACGTGGTGTGCAGGTAGCGGATGCTGAACAGATAGGAGATTTCCATCACCACGATTGTATTGACCACGATGGTGCGGGCCTCTTCGACCGATAAGCCGCGCGCCCTGGCCCAGAAGAACATTCCGAAGGCGCCGATGACGAAAAGCAGCGACACGAACGCCACACGCCATATCAGCAGCCCGGACAGGATCGGTTGTCCGGGTGCGCGCGGCGCGCGCCGCATGGCATCTGGCTCTGTCGGTTCGAAAGCCAATGTCAGTCCGAGGCCGACCGCACAAACCATGTTGATCCACAGGATCTGCACCGGCGTGATCGGCAACGCCAGGCCGAACAGGATCGCCGTGACGATTGCCATGGCTTCGCCGCCATTGGTCGGAAGCGACCAGCCGATGACCTTGGTGAGATTGTCGTAGACGGTCCGCCCTTCGCGTATGGCGGCAACGATGGAAGCGAAATTGTCGTCAGCCAGCACCATCTCGGCAGCCTCCTTGGCCGCCTCAGTGCCCTTTTTGCCCATGGCGATGCCGACATCGGCGCGCTTCAGCGCCGGTGCGTCGTTGACGCCGTCGCCGGTCATGGCGATCACGGCGCCGTCGGCCTGTAACGCCTCCACAAGACGCAGCTTGTGCTCCGGCGTCGTGCGGGCGAAGACGGTCATGTCGCGCGCGGCGCGACGGAAGTCCTGATCGTCGAGTTTCTCGAGAGCGTCTCCGGTAGTCACCGAATCGGGATGTTGCAGTCCGAGTTGCGATGCAATGGCCGCCGCCGTGGCGGCATGATCGCCGGTGATCATCTTGACCTGGATGCCGGCCGACATGCATTCGGCGACGGCCGCGATCGCTTCCTCGCGGGGAGGGTCGATCAGGCCGACCAGACCGAGGAGAACGAGACTGCCCTGCACATCGTCAAACGCAAGCTCGCGGGTGCCGGTTGGCATCTCCTTCATGGCCAAAGCCAGCACGCGCTGCCCCTTGGCGCCGAGCGTCTCGATCAGCGATGTCCAATAGGCCGGATCAATGGAGGTGGCGCCGCCGGCACTCTGCTGTGCGGAGCATCTCTCGATGACCTGTTCCGGTGCGCCCTTCAGGTAAATTGTGGCGGTGCGGTCGTGGCCATGGTGCAGCGTCGCCATGAAGCGATGCCGGGCATCGAAGGGAATTTCGTCGCTACGCGGGAATTGCTTGGCGATCCGCTCACGTTCGAGACCGCCCTTAAGAGCGAATGAGACCAGCGCGCCCTCCATCGGGTCGCCGTCGACAACCCAGCCATTGTCCGCGCGCCGCAATGACGCGTCGTTGCACAGGAGCGCCGCCAAGAGGAAAGGAGCGAATGCCGGAGTGTCGTCTATTTCGAATTCGCGCACGTCCATCATGAACGATCCGCGCGGCTCGTATCCGGATCCGGAGACGTCGACGATGCCGTCCGCGGTGACGGCACTCTGCACCGTCATTTCATTACGCGTGAAGGTGCCGGTCTTGTCGGAGCAGATAACCGAGACCGATCCAAGCGTCTCGACAGCCGGCAATCGCCGGATGATGGCACGCCGTCGCGCCATGCGCTGCACGCCGATTGCCAGCGTGATGGTCATCACCGCGGGCAGGCCCTCGGGAATCGCGGCAACGGCCAGCCCGACAATGGCCATGAAGGCTTCGCCCCAGGGATAGTCGCGCAGCCATACGGCAATTGCGAACACTGCGGCCGATAAAAAAAGAATTGTGGAGGTGAGCTGACGCGCGAAGTGATCCATCTGCCGGACCAGCGGCGTGGTCAGCGTCTCGACCGTGCCCAGCATTTCGCTGATGCGGCCGAGCTCGGTGTTCAATCCGGTGGCCGTGGCAATGCCTTGCCCCTGGCCGGCAGCGACGAAGGTGCCCGAATAGGCCATGCAAGTCCGGTCGCCGAGCGCGGCCGCATGGTCGACAGGTTCTATACCCTTGTCGGATGCGATGGATTCGCCGGTGAGAATAGCCTCGTCGATCTTCAGGTTGCGGGCCCGGATGAGGCGCAGGTCGGCCGGGACCCGGTCGCCGGCTTCGATCAGTACGATATCGCCCGGCACCACATCCGAGGCGTCGATGGTGATGCGGTGGCCGTCGCGAATGACCGCGGCATGCGGCAGGATCATGTTGCGGATTGCATCCAGCGCCTGTTCCGCACGTCCTTCCTGGATGTAGCCAACCACGCTGTTGACCACGACAACGGCGAGGATTACCGCCGCATCGATCGCATGACCGAGCGCGGCGGCAACGACCGCTGCAGCGATCAGCACGTAGATCAGCAGGTTGTGGAACTGCAAAAGGAACCGCGCAAGCGCGCTGCGCGGTTTGGCGGCCGGCAGCCTGTTCGGGCCATGTTTGGCGAGGCGCCTTTGCGCCTCAGTCTCGGACAGACCGTGGGTACTGGACGTCAGTGCTGCAATGACGCGATCGAACGGCTGTGTGTGCAACGCGTCGCGAGGCGGTTGCGACCCGCGATCCGGCGTGGCAATGCGTGAGGGGCTGCGTTCGGCTGTGGAATTTTCAGACATGCGTCTCGCTTCGAGAGAAGTTGTCGCGATGTGACAAAATGCCCTGTCAGCGTTCCTGATTGCGGCCCGGCCTTCGGGCCGGAATGACCAACAGGGGCTGCGTTTATCCTGCTAAGCCGCAATTTGACGATTCGATTTGACTCAGGTCATCGTAATCGGGGTCCATCCGGAAGATAAAGTCATCTGAATCTGAGACGTGCGCCCGATGCACATTATCGCTGCCACCGATTTCTCGACGGGATCGCACCGCGCGCTGCGGCGCGCTGGACAATTTGCCCGCCAATTGAACGCGACACTGACCTTGCTCCATGTGGTTGACGGGAAGCTTGACGCGCCGGATGCGCAGTTTGAATGCGCCGACGCCGAACGCATCCTGCATGAACACATCGAAGTGATGCCGGAATTGTCCGGCGTCACCTGCAAGGCGATGGTCCGGATCGGCGACGTCGATGAGAGCATCCAGCAGGCCGCCGAAACGCTGTCGGCCGGCCTGATCGTGATGGGCGCGCATCGCAAGCCATCGTTGAGCGATGCATTTCTGGGAACACCGATCGAGCGTGTCGTCCGTACATCGCGAACTCCGGTACTGATGGTCAGGCGTGCGTCCGAACACATGCATTATCGTGCCGTCCTTGCCGGCGTGGATATGTCGGACCATGCGGCCCGCGCGATTCGCGTTGCGCGCGGCCTCAGGCTTGTCGATGACGGAAACCTGACCATCGTTCACGCCTTCGTGCCGCTGGCAAAGGGCAAGCTCTATGTTGCGGCTGCCGGACAGGAACGGATCGACGATTATGTCGCCACGGAACGGCATCAGACAATGAGCGAGTTATCTGCATTCCTCATGCAGCACAAACTTGATGAACCGCGCTGGTCCAGTGTTGTGGAAGAGGGCGACGCGTTCCCGGTTCTGGAAAAACTGGCCGCGGAAACGCATGCCGATCTCGTCGTGATCGGCACCCATGGCCGATCGCCGTTCGTCAAGGCGGTTCTTGGCAGCGTCGCCGAACAGGCGCTGGGCGGGCTGGATACGGACGTGCTGGCCGTGCCTCCGGTCAGATAGATTTTGCGTATTCCGCACCGCCAAGTGTAACGGGAGGTGAATGATATGCGTGTTCGACATTGGTTTGCCGCAGTGGCGCTTGGTCTCGGTGCTGTCATCGGCGTGGGGGTTCCTGGCGGGACAGCCGCAGCCGATGGTGAGGCTGCATTCAAAGCGCGCTGCGCCGAGTGCCATGGGC
>JAEVZN010000156.1 GCA_023392205.1 Pseudomonadota bacterium | reverse complement strand
CCGATCGATCCGGTGCGCTACATCGCCAACCGCTCGTCCGGCAAACAGGGCCACGCGATCGCTGCAGCCGCCGTGGCTGCCGGCGCCGACGTCGTGCTCGTGTCCGGACCTGTCAATCTCCCAGATCCAATGGGTGCAACGACACTTCATGTGCAGACCGCGCGTGAAATGCTGGCCGCCGTGCAGACATCCCTTCCCGCGGATGTCGCGATCTTCGCGGCCGCCGTCGCCGACTGGGGCGTCGAAGCGCAGCCGCAGAAGATCAAGAAGGGACGCTCAGGTCCGCCCGCCTTCAACATGATCGAAAATCCGGACATTCTCGCCAGCGTCGCCCGCATGAATGCCGGCCGTCCACAGCTCGTCGTCGGGTTCGCGGCCGAGACCGAGAACGTGATTGCGCATGCCCAAAGCAAACTCGCTTCGAAAGGTTGCGACTGGATCGTTGCCAATGACGTGTCGCCGGGCACCGGTGTGATGGGTGGCGATCGCAACGCCGTGCATCTGGTCTCGGCCAGCGGCGTGCAATCCTGGCCGCAGCAGGACAAGTCCGAAGTCGCCCGCGCGCTGGTTGCCCGTATCGCTCAAGCCCTGGATAAACCAACGCAGTGACACAAGCGACGCTCGAAATCGTCCAGCTCCCGCACGGGCTGGGCCTGCCGCTGCCGCAATATCAGTCCGCACAGGCCGCCGGCCTCGACCTGATGGCGGCGATCCCGGAGGGTGTGCCATTGACCATATCGCCCGGCGCTATCGCAATGGTGCCGACGGGCCTCGCTATGGCCATCCCTGAGGGCTTCGAGGGGCAGGTTCGTCCCCGTTCCGGCCTTGCCGCCAGACACGGCATCACCGTTCTCAACAGCCCGGGCACCATCGACGCCGATTATCGGGGTGAGGTGAATGTCCTGCTGGTCAATCACGGGTCCGATTCGTTTTTGGTGACCCGCGGCATGCGGATTGCACAACTGGTAATTGCAGAGGTATCCTTCGTGGCCATACGCCCGGTTGCAAAACTCAGCGCAACCAAGCGCGGAAGTGGGGGCTTCGGCTCAACTGGTGCGCTTTAGCCACGTTTGCGGTCAAAAATTGTCGATATCCGGGCGTCCATGTCTAGACACGGCACCGCAATACAATACGGTTATATATCATAACCACATATATTAAGAGTGAATTTGGAATGCCGCTGCTATCCCGAAAAGGCGTTCTCGCGATCGCGGCTGTCATCGACGTGGCTTTAAACGCGACAATGAAACCCGTTTCCGCCAAAGCGCTCGCATCGCGGCACGGTTTGCCGCCACGCCATCTCGAACCGGTGCTGCAAGCTCTCGTTCACGACGGCATTCTGCGCGGTGTACGCGGTCCCCGCGGCGGCTTTGAACTGGGACGCAGCAAACGCGAATTCACCGCAGACGAAATCCTGCGCGCGGCCGGCACCACTGACGAGGCCACGGACCAGCACCTGCCAGGCTCCGACCTGATTGCCAGAGTGGTCATGCCCGCTTTATCGCAGGCCGAGCAGGCATTCCTGACATCGCTCGCAACCATCAGTCTCGACGATCTGGTGAGGCGCGCAGACGGGCTCCTGCAGGCCTGAGCGCTTCCGAATCTGCGCATCATTTCCCGTTCACGATCTGGACTCTTACCGCATCGCGCGGCCTGAGGGTAAAGTGAGATGATTCGCGGCTGCCTTGCGCAGCGCGGCGTCGGTATGCGTCCTGGAAAGACAATACGGGTTTGAACCGGGCGCGGTCAGCATCCGGCCGAAGATCGTATTGGGGGCAACGGGTATGCAGGAATGAATCGGTCGAACGGCGGCGTTGATGGCGCCGACCCGCAGCGTTGCGGACGCATGGCATTGCGCATCGCATGCTGGACCGCGATCTGGACCGTGTGGGACGGTCCGCAAGCCCAGGCGCAAGGCGCGGACACGATTTCCCTGTATCTGTCAGTCCTCGGCAGCCTCGACCGGCATGAAATTGCAGCCCTGACGCTCACCCTTGGCGTCCTTCTTTTCGCTGTCGTGACGTCCATTCTTCTGGTTCGCGCACGGCAGAAGGCGGCGGCGGCCGAGATCGCCGCACGGCAGGACATCAGCACGCTGACGGCGGAAGTCGACCGCGTGCATGCGCTGCTTCTGTCCGAGCCGCAAATCGTCGTCGGATGGCCGGCCGGTTCGGACGAGCCGGACATCATCGGCGACGTGAACATCATCACCCTGGCGACCATGCCGCAGCGTATTCTCGCCTTCGGCTCATGGTTGTCCGCCGACCAGGCGCAAGCCATGGAGCACGCGGTCAGCCGCCTGCGCTCCGATGGCGAAGGCTTCGCGATGACGCTCACGACACTGGGCGGCAAGGCGATCGAGGCGGAGGGCCGCGCCATCGGCGGGCGGGCAGTGATGCGGCTGCGCGATGTCAGTGGCGTGAAGGGCGAACTCGCGGCCCTGGCGATCCGTCACGAAGGCCTGGTCGAGGACATGACGGCATTGCGGACGCTCATAGATTCGCTGCCGTTTCCGGTCTGGGCGCGCGACCATGAGGGACGGCTGGATTTCGTCAATGCCGCTTATGCCAGCGCCGTCGAGGCCCGCGAACCGGCAGAAGCCGTCGAGCGCAATCTCGAATTGCTGGACCGCTCCGCACGCGAACAGGCGGCGCGGATGCGCGAAGGGGGCGAGCCCTATCGCGAACGTGTACCAGCCGTGGTCGCGGGCGCGCGTCGCATATTCGATGTGGTGGAATTGCCGACCCGCAGCGGCAGCGCCGGCGTCGGCGTCGATGCAACCGAAGTCGAGAATGTGCGCGCCGACATGGCGCGCATGGTCCACGCGCACCGGCGCACGCTCGATCAGCTCGCGACCGGCGTTGCAATCTTCGGTGCCGACCAGTCGCTGCGCTTCTACAATTCCGCCTATCGTCTGCTCTGGGATCTCGACACCGCCTTTCTCGACACCGCTCCGACCGATTCCGGCCTGCTCGACCGCCTGCGCGCGGCCCGCAAACTTCCCGAGCAGCAGGACTTCCGCACTTGGAAGAACCAGCTTCACGAGGCCTATCGTGCGATCGAAGCACGCGAGGACCTCTGGCATCTGCCCGACGGCCGCACCCTGCGCGTGGTGACCACGCCCAACACCGAAGGCGGCGTGACCTATCTGTTCGACGATGTCAGCGAGCGCCTCGATCTTGAACGCCGCTTCGATGCCCTGATCCGGGTGCAGGGCGAGACGCTCGACAACCTCACCGAGGCGGTCGCGGTGTTTGCCAGTGACGGGCGGCTGCGGCTGCACAATCCGGCTTTCCAGGAGATGTGGAAGCTGCCCGCCGAGGCGCTGGCCGAACGCCCGCATATCGAAGCGGTCATTGCATGGTGCGCGCCGCTACAGCCCGAAGACCAGACCTTGCGCGCCTTGCGCTCGGCCGTGACTTCGATCGGCCAGCGCGATCCGATCAAGGGCCGGCTGGAACGTCGCGACGGCAGCGTCATCGATCTCTCGACGCTGCCCTTGCCGGACGGGGCGACCCTGGTCACCTTCCAGGACATCACCGATACCGTGAATGTCGAGCGCGCGCTGCGTGAGCGCAACGAGGCACTGGAAAATGCCGATCAGGTCAAGATCGACTTCCTGCATCACGTCTCCTACGAATTGCGCTCGCCGCTGACCAACATCATCGGCTTTGCGCATTTCCTCGGCGATCCCGCGACCGGACCGCTGACCGGACGGCAATCGGAATATCTCGGCTATATCACCGTTTCGACCAATACGCTGCTTGCGCTGATCAATGACATTCTCGATCTGGCCACCATCGATGCAGGCGCCATGACGCTCAATCTCGGGAACGTCGATATCCGCAAGACCATGGAAGGCGCGGCCGAAGGTGTCCGCGACCGGCTGGCAACCGACAATATCGCGCTCGACATCGAGACGCCCGAGGATATCGGCATCTTTTCGGCCGACGAGCGGCGCATCCGGCAGGTGCTTTATAACCTCCTGTCGAATGCCGTCGGCTTCTCACCGCCCGGATCGCGGATCGTTCTGCGCGCCAGCCGCGATAAGAACGAGGTGTCGTTCTCAGTCACCGATCAGGGGCCAGGAATCCCGCAAGAGGTCCGCAGCCGCATTTTTGACAGGTTCGAAAGTCACTCGCTTGGCTCCAGTCATCGCGGGGCCGGGCTTGGCTTGTCGATTGTGCGCTCCTTCGTTCAGTTGCATGGCGGCACAATCGATGTGGAGTCCACCGTGGGTCAGGGAACGACCTTCACCTGCAAATTCCCGGTCCAGCCCAACTTGCAACGCGTGGCCGCCGCCTGACCGACATGGCTGCCGAACGGCCTCACATGGTTGAGTATCGTCTTTCACTGGAAAATCAGTCCGCAACGGAGCGGCTTGCCGCCGATATCGCGAACGCGCTGGAGCCGGGCGATGTCGTGACCTTGTCGGGGGATCTCGGCGCCGGCAAAACCACCTTCGCACGCGCCTTGATCCGCAAGCTTGCCAGCGATCCGGCGCTTGCAGTGCCGAGCCCGACGTTTACGCTGATGCAGACTTACGCGCTCCCGCGCTTTGCGCTGGTCCACGCCGATCTGTATCGATTGGCAAGTGCGGATGAACTGGACGAACTCGGCCTCGAAGACGAGTCCGAAGGCGGCGTGCTTCTGATCGAATGGCCAGACCGAGCCGGGAATCGGCTGCCGGCCGACCGCATCGATCTCGCCTTCCGGCTCATGCCGCAAGCGTCGGCCGATGCACGCCAGGCGATTTTGACCGGACATGGCGCGCTCGGGTCGCGTGCCGAACGGCTGATGGCATTGCGTGATTTCCTCAGCGAAAGCGGCTATGCGCACGCCGTCCGCACGCGCATGCAGGGCGATGCCTCCACGCGCCTTTACGAACGACTCGATTGCGACGGCGAAAACCTCATCCTCATGAATGCACCGCGCCGGCCGGACGGTCCGCCGGTGCGCGATGGCAAGCCCTACAGCGCCATTGCTCATCTCGCCGAAGATGTCCGCCCGTTTGTCGCAATGGCCGACGGTTTGCGTATGGCCGGATTGTCGGCACCCGAAGTTATTGCGGCGGACCTGCCACGCGGCTTTCTGCTGCTGGAGGATTTCGGGGCTGGCAGCGTGGTCGAAGGCAAGCCGCCAAGATCGATCGCCGAACGCTATCTCGCAGCCGTGGACCTGCTCGCGGCCCTGCATGACAGACCATTGCCGTCAAGTTTGGCTGTGCCTGGCGGTCATCCCTACGACATCCCGCCCTATGACCTTGAAGCATTCCTGATCGAGGCGGACCTGCTGCTCGACTGGTATATCCCGCGCCAGGCGCTCGCCCCCCCCACCGAGGTGCGGCAGGCCTTTCGCGCCTTGTGGACGCAGGCCCTGCAACCGGCTCTGGCGAGTCCGCAAACATGGGTGCTGCGCGACTTCCATTCGCCGAACCTGATCTGGCTGCCCGAGCGCACCGGGATCCGGCGCGTGGGCCTGCTCGATTTTCAGGATGCCGTGATGGGGCCTGGCGCCTACGACCTGGCGTCACTGCTGCAGGATGCGCGGGTGGACGTGTCGGAGTCTCTGGAACGCGAAGGGCTGGCCCGCTATATCCGGCAGCGTACTGGAACCGGCGCCGATTTCGATGCGCAGGACTTCACGCAGATCTACGCCACCATGGCCGCACAGCGCGCCACCAAGATCCTCGGTATCTTTGCCAGGCTCGAAATGCGCGACGGCAAGCCGCAATATCTCCGTCACATCCCGCGCGTATGGCGCTATCTGCAACGCGCCCTCGCCCATCCGGCGCTCGCCGGTCTTGATGCCTGGTACAAAGGCAACGTGCCCGCTTTCGACGGGCTGTGATACAGGCATCCGGGCTTCAGGGTTGATTCGCATGGCGCAAAAGTTTCCGAAAACGGCAATGGTTCTGGCCGCAGGGCGTGGCGAGCGGATGCGACCGCTGACCGAAAAGGTGCCGAAACCCCTCGTGACCGTGGCGGGACGGCCGCTGCTCGATCATGTCCTCGACAAGCTCGCCGATGCCGGCGTCGAGACGGCGGTGGTGAATGTGCATTACCTCGCCGACCAGATCGAAAAGCATGTCGCCACTCGCAAGACGCCAGGCATCGTCATTTCCGATGAGCGCGGCGAATTGCTGGAGACCGGCGGCGGCGTTGTGAAGGCGCTGCCGCTTCTGGGGCGCGAACCGTTTTTCCTCATCAATTCCGATACGATCTGGCTGGACGGCGTGCGCGGCAACCTGCAGCGGCTGGCTGCGGCCTTCGATCCGGCGCGGATGGATGCACTGTTGCTGCTCGCCGCATCCACATCCAGCATCGGATATACCGGACGCGGCGATTTCGCGATGGCCCCGGACGGCCGCTTACGGCCACGGCTCGAACGCGAAGTCACGCCGTTCGTATATGCGGGAGTTGCGATCTTCTCTCCGCATCTTTTCGAAGGCGCGCCGGACGGCGCGTTCTCGCTCAACCGGCTATTTGCCAAGGCGAGCGAATCCGAGCGCCTGTTCGGCCTGCGCCTCGATGGCCTGTGGATGCATGTGGGCACGCCCGACGCCATTGGGCTGGCAGAGCGCGCGATTCTGCAAAGCGCCGCCTGACCGGCTCACCCTGTGGTGGCGTGAGCGTCGGCGCTCGCCTTTCGGGGTGCGGCTGATATAGGATCGGCATTCACATGGCCTCTCCCCCGCCCCGCCTGTTCACCATCGCACCGTCCACGCCGTTTCTGCCGACATTGGTGGAGGCGCTTCTGAATGGGCGTCTGATCGCAGGCTATCCGGAAACGGAAGATCCGCTGGCGCTGGCCGATGCCACGCTCTACCTGCCGACCCGGCGCGCCTGCAGGCTCGCGCAGGAGGTGTTCCGCAAGGCGCTGAAAAGCGACAGCGCCATCCTCCCGCGCATCGTGCCGATCGGCGATATCGACGAGGACGAGATCGTGTTTTCCGAGGTCGCAGCGGGCGCGCTGGCGGAGGAAGCCCTGGCGCTGCCGCGCGCCATCGATTCATTCGAGCGCAAGACCTTGCTCACCCATCTCATCCTGGCGTGGGCACAGGCCGAGGACAAAGCCGGCGCGAACGGCAGCATGATGATCGCGCATTCGCCGAGCGCCGCGTATGCGATGGCCGACGAACTCGCGCGACTCCAGGACGACATGATCACCCGCAAGGTCGCGTGGTCCGAACTCGACACACTGGTCCCGGCCGAGATGGACCGCTATTTCGAGGCGACGCTCAAATTCCTCAAGATTGCAAGCGACAACTGGCCGGCCCTGCTGGACGAACGGCAGGCGATCGACGCTGCCGAGCATCGCGACCGGCTGATCGCACGCGAGACCGAACGGCTTCAGCGGTCCGGCAAAGGTCCGGTGATCGCTGCCGGCTCGACAGGATCCATGCCGTCCACCGCCTTCCTGCTCGACACCATTGCGCGGCTGCCGCAAGGCGCGGTGGTGCTGCCGGGACTCGACCTCGATCTCGACGCGGAGGGCTGGGCGGCGATCGGCGACGACGTGTCCGCACCTGCACCGGGCCATCCGCAATATTCCATGCATGCGCTGCTTAAGCGAATGCGGGTCACACGCGACGCCGTTACCGTGCTCGGGACGCGGGCGGATCATGGCCGCGAACTGGTGCTTTTGGAATCGATGCGGCCGGCGTCGGTGACCGATCGCTGGCAGCTACGGCTTGCCGAACCGCGCTTTGCGGCCGCGCGCCAGTCCGCGCTGACCACCTTGACTGTCATGGCCGCCGCACATCCCGAAGAGGAGGCGCTGGCGGTCGCCATCGCCTTGCGCGAAGCCGTTGACGACGGAACGGCCGCCAGCGCCACCCGCACCGCCGCACTGGTCACGCCAGACCGTGCGTTAGCGCGCCGCGTTTTGGCAGCGCTCGCCCGTTGGAATGTGCCCGTCGACGATTCCGGTGGCGACACCTTGTCCGATACGCAGGCCGGTATCTTCGCGCGGCTTGCAGCGGAGGTGGCGCTCGGCGGATGCGAGCCGGTCAGCCTGCTTGCGCTGCTCAAGCATCCCCTGTGCCGGCTCGGCGCAGACAGTTTCGCCCTTCTGCCGGCCGTTCATACGCTGGAGTTTGCGATCCTGCGCGGACCGCGCCCGCGGCCGGGCACCGACGGACTTCGCCATGCTCTGGAGACCTTCCGCGCGGAACGCAGCACCCTGCATCGCAGCGATCCGCGCCGCAATATCTCCGATACGGCACTTCAGTCCGCTGAGGAACTGGTGGCGCAACTCGCCGCCGCCTTGAAACCGCTGGCCGAGATCAGGGCGGCAATGCCGCTCAGCGAATTCGCCGCAAGGCACGAGCAGACGATCACCGCGCTGTCACGCGGCGATGCGGATACGGCGGCCGCCTTTTCCGACGGCGACGGCAGCGCTTTGCGCGATCTGTTCGAGACAATCGCGCAGACTGCCGACGCAGCAAGCATCACTGTCACCCCTTCCGATTACCCGGACCTGTTTCACAGCCTCGTAGCCGAACGCATGGTGCGCCGTCCCGGTGCGCCGGGCGCTCGCGTTCGCATCTACGGTCCGCTGGAAGCGCGCTTGCAGGACGCCGATCGTGTGGTGCTGGCAAGCCTTGTGGAAGGCGTCTGGCCGCCGGAGCCGCGCAGCGACCCCTGGCTGAACCGGCCGATGCGTCATCAACTCGGGCTCGATCTTCCCGAACGGCGGATCGGCCTCTCCGCGCATGACTTTGCGCAGGCGATGGGCGCACGCGAGGTCGTTCTGTCCTATCCCGGCAAACGCGACGGCGCTCCGACCGTCATCTCGCGCTTTGTGCAGCGGCTTGCCGCAGTTTGCGGAAAGGCCCACTGGGATGCCGTGAAGAAGCGCGGAGATGCCTATCTCGGCTGGGCCCGCATGCTCGACAAGCCGGACAGCATCAAGCCCTGTCCAAGACCGCAGGCCAATCCGCCGCGCGACGCGCGGCCCACGCGGCTGTCCGTGACCGAGATCGAACATCTGTTGCGCGATCCTTACACCATCTACGCCAGACACGTACTGAAACTGGCTGCGCTCGACGATATCGATACGCCGCCGGGAGCGCGCGATCGCGGCACCGTGATCCATGAAGTCATTGGGGAATTCACCGACAAATACGCATCGGGCCTGCCTGCCAATCCCTATGACGAGCTGATCGCGCTTGGCAAAGCGGCCTTCGCGCAATTCGCCGATTATCCGGAGGCCGAGGCCTTCTGGTGGCCGCGCTTTGAGCGCATCGCCCGCTGGTTCGTCGAGTGGGAGATCGAGCGGCGCACAAAGCTCTTGTCAGTTTTCGGGGAAAAATCCGGCAGACTTCAGGTCACACCGGACTTTCTTTTGACCGGACGCGCCGACCGGATCGAACAGCTCAACGACGGCAACTTCGCGGTGCTCGATTACAAGACCGGGCAGCCACCGGGCAAAAGGGAGGTGCGCGCGGGCTTGGCACCGCAACTGGTTCTGGAGGCTGCGATGCTCAAATACGGTACGTTTGACGGCGTGCCTGCGGCGGCTTCGGTCAGTGAACTTATGTACCTTCGGCTGAATGGCGGCGATCCGGGCGGCAGCGAAGAGCCGCGCGATTTCGAAGATCTCACTGTCGACCAGGCAGCAGACAAGACACTGGAGGACTTGCGCAAGGTGGTGAACCGCTTTGCAGCCGGCGAGCCCTACCGTTCGTTCGTACGCCCGCAATGGGTCGGCCGCACCTACGGCGACTACGACCATCTTGCGCGCGTGAAGGAATGGTCGGCGACCGGCGGTGCCAGCGACGAGGGCGATGGCGAATGAAGCCGCGCACCATTCCGCCTGCCGTGCTGCAAAGCCAGCATGACGCCTCGGACCCCGAGGTGTCGGCGTGGGCGTCCGCCAATGCCGGCTCGGGCAAGACGCATGTGCTGACGCAACGTGTCATAAAGCTTTTGCTGCAAGGTGAAGATCCCGCCAAGATTCTCTGCATCACCTTCACCAAGGCCGCAGCCTCCACCATGGCCACCCGCGTGTTCGATACGCTGGCCGCGTGGACCGCACTCGACGACAATGCACTCGATGCGGCGATCCGCGCCATTGGTGCGCGCGCCGACGCCCGCACGCGCCAGCGCGCCCGGCAATTGTTCGCGCGCGCCCTGGAAACGCCAGGCGGACTAAAGGTTCAGACCATCCACGCCTTCTGTACGCGGCTTCTGCACCAGTTTCCCTTCGAGGCGAATGTCGGCGCAAACTTCGAGGTGATGGACGAGGCGACCGGCACGCAGATGCTGGACGACCTCACGATGCAGGTCATGCTGGAAGGCGCCGCAAAGCCGGACAGCGCGATCGGGCGCGCGCTGAATTTTGCGATCCGCGCGGGAGCGGACCAGACCTTTCGCGACATCGTGAGCGAGGCCGTCGGAAAGCAGGACGTGATCCTGCAATGGGTCGAGCGCATCGGTTCGCTTGCAGCAGCCATGGCGGAATTGTCGGAGACGCTCGGGATCGCACCGGGTGTCAGCGCCGACGACCTCAGAGCCCGCATTCTCAGTGAAGCTGAAGTTGCACAAGCCGAATGGTCGGCGCTCGCGCTCGCCCTGCCGGCGGGCGGAAAATCCTACATGGAACGCGCGGCGGCGCTGACATTGGCGGCGGCCGGGCGCTCGACCGATATGCTGACGGATTATCTTTCGCTTTTCTGCACCAAGGCCGGCGAGCGGCGGAAAAACCTCGTCACCGCAGCTTTACGCAGGGAGCATCCCGAATGGGCTGACAAACTGCTGCGCGAGCAGGATCGCATCTGCCTCCTGCTCGATCAGCAGCGCGCTGCGGAATGCCGCGACCGAACCGGCGCCCTGATCGCCATTGCCTATGAGGTGATCACCCGCTACCGGAAATCCAAGGAGCGGCGTGGCCTGCTCGATTACGACGACCTGATCGACCGCACGCTCGCCCTGTTTCGCCGCACGTCCGCAGCCTGGGTGCTCTACAAGCTCGATCTCGGCATCAATCA
>JAEVZN010000143.1 GCA_023392205.1 Pseudomonadota bacterium | reverse complement strand
GACCAGTCGGTGGGCTGGCTGGCAAACGAGATCGGCAGCGGCAGGGAGCGCGGCAAGGACTGCGCTTTCCACCCGAACGGGAGGGCCGAATAAATTGAAATCTCAGGCCGACTTAGCCTGAAGTGCGCAGCTGGAAGACCTGGACGGCGCGGCCGAGCGCGTGCTGCTGCACGAGATAGACGACGCACCGCTACGGGATCGGAACGATCGTGAGCGCACCAACGTTGCGGAAACAGGGAGCGAATGATGCGCGAGCATACCGACAGGAAATTCGATTGGGTGGCGGCGCTCGCATTCGGTTCGGGCGTAGCCGTGATGGTACCCAGCATGATCGCTCTGGCAGTCGCGTCGATGGCTGTGCTCGCTCTGCTGTTCTGAGAGAGCAGCAACACGCACAGCTGCCTCTGGATGCCCGGAATCGTCGAGCTGGTCATTGCATGAAGCGTAGTCGGCGCTATTGTGGGACTTGGAAACGCTTGAGTTCGTGCCGTGCCCACTTCTCGAATGGACAGGACATCATCGCGGACCCGCATCCGGTTCATGAACCACGCGGGCAGCCTTATCGCATGCATCTAGCCCTGGCGCGGCCGCAAGGCCGTCGACCGGGGGCCGGAAATCCAACCAAGTCAAAAATTCAGTTCTGATTTCCGGGTCCGCCCCCCTGGCCCGGTGGAGATGCATGATGATCGACAGATGCCCCAGCCGCATGTGCGCGGCTTCCAAACTCGCCGTCCGCAGGAGGCGGACATGAGGGTTCTCATCGTAGGCAGCGGGGTCATCGGCGTGACCTCTGCGTGGTATCTGGCGCGCGCCGGACACGAAGTCACCGTCCTCGACCGGCAGCCCGGTCCCGCATTGGAAACCAGCTACGCCAATGCTGGTGAGGTGTCGCCTGGCTATTCCTCACCGTGGGCGGGTCCCGGAGTGCCCCTAAAGGCGATCAAATGGCTCCTGATGAAGCACGGCCCTCTCGCCATCCGTCCACGGTTCGATCCGGCGATGTGGTCGTGGGTTTTGCAGATGCTCGCCAACTGCACGTCGCGGCGCTACGCCGTGAACAAGGCGCGCATGGTGCCGATCGCGGAGTACAGCCGTGACTGCCTTCGCGAGTTGAGGGCTACGACCGCCATCGAATACGACGAGCGATCGCAGGGTACCCTGCAACTGTTCCGCACCCAGAAGCAACTCGACGGAATCGTCGGCGACGTCGAGGTCCTCAAGCAGTTCGGGGTTGATTTCACTGTCCTTGCCCCATCGGGCTGTGTCGCTGCGGAACCTGCGCTGGCGCGCGTGACGGAGAAGTTCGTTGGCGGCCTTCGGCTTCCTGGCGACGAAACCGGAGACTGCCGCGTCTTCACCGCGAAGCTGGCGGCACTCGCATCAGCAGCGGTCGATTTTCGTTTTGGCGTCTCCGTCCAGGGACTCGTCCAAGAAGGCGGCAGGGTCACGGGCGTCCAGACAGCCGGCGGTCTGCTTACGGGGGACGCCGTCGTCGTCGCTGCAGGAAGCTATTCTCCCCGACTGCTCGCCCCCGTCGGCGTGCATGTTCCTGTCTATCCGGTGAAAGGCTATTCGCTGACAATGCCCGTGACGGATGCCGCGGCCGCGCCTGTATCGACTGTGATGGACGAGACCTTCAAGATCGCTATCACCCGCCTGGGAGACCGCATCCGCGTTGGGGGTACTGCCGAGATATCTGGGTTCGATCTATCCTTGCCGCGTTCCCGCCGCGGGCCCCTTGAGCATTCGGTTACCGACCTGTTCCCGGGGGCGGGCGACGCTATTGCCGCATCCTTCTGGTGTGGGTTGAGACCAATGACCCCGGACGGCCCGCCGATCATCGGCGCCACGTCCATCCCCGGGCTCTACGTCAACACCGGGCATGGAACCCTCGGTTGGACGATGGCGTGCGGCTCGGGACGCGTTCTCGCGGACCTCATCTCGGACAAGGTTCCCGACATCGACATGTCGGACCTCGGGCCAGAGCGGTATCGGTCATGAGCGCGCAAGCGATGCGGGTGGCGCGATCCTCACGATCGATCTCGATGCGATCGTTTCGAGCTGGCGGCTGCTGTCGAAACTGGCGAAGCCAGCTGAATGTGCCGCCGTGGTGAAGGCAAAGGCCAATGGAGCCGGAGCGGCGGAAGTCGCGGCAGCGCTATAAGCATCCGGGTGCAAGCCCTACTTGGTCGCCATATCGAAGAGAGCTTCCATCATAGGGAAGCGACCGATTTCAGCTCCCGCATCGTCGTGCTGAGCGGTGCGCCTCCGATTGCCGAGCTGACGGCTAGCTATGCGGAACTGCAACACCATCACTTCGCATCGGAAGGAGGCGCTTTTGCTTGAATGTTCTCCGGTCGGGCTTCGTAACGGCACACCAAATCGCACCGAACTCATCGGCTGGCAAAGGCTTGGAGAAATAGTAACCTTGGGCGTATCGGCACCCCCATTCTTGCAACAGCTGTGCCTGCTCAGCGGTCTCCACCCCTTCTGCGACGACATCTATTCCCATGTTTAACGCCAGATGGATCATCGATTTTACAATCGCCGTTCCGGTGCCGCGCTGACCAAGATCGCTGACAAATGATCGATCGATCTTGATTTCGCTAACCGGGAGGCGCTGAAGGTGCGTAAGCGATGCGAAACCGGTGCCGAAATCATCGAGTGACACACGAACACCATGCCGCTGCAACTGCTCCAGGCATTGGCGCGTCTTAGGGGCGAGCTCGTCCACCAGCACACGTTCAGTAATTTCGACAGTGAGCTGGTGTGGTTTGACGGATTTACGC
>JAEVZN010000113.1 GCA_023392205.1 Pseudomonadota bacterium | reverse complement strand
GCCCTGCTGCATTGGCATGCGCGCCATCGCTTCTGCTCCAATTGCGGACATCCGACCGCACCCGTGCAGGGTGGATGGCGGCGCGACTGCCCGCAATGCGGGGCGCAGCATTTTCCGCGCACGGACCCGGTCGCCATCATGCTGGCCGTCCGCGGCGACATGTGCCTGCTCGGCCGTCAGTCGCGATTTGCGCAGGGCGTATGGTCCTGCCTCGCCGGCTTTATCGAGCCCGGCGAAACCGTCGAGGACGCAGTGCGGCGCGAGACGCTTGAAGAGGCCGGCATCGTCTGCGGGCGTGTTCGCTATCTCTCTTCGCAGCCCTGGCCATTCCCCTCGTCACTGATGATCGGATGCCATGCCGAAGCTGTCTCCCGCGACATCACGGTCGATACAGAAGAACTCGAGGATGTCCGCTGGTTTTCACGCGCGGAAGCGGAATCGATGCTGTCGCGCAATCATCCGGATGGACTGATCACACCGCCGCCAGTCGCCATTGCCCATCACATCATCCGGGCCTGGGTCGAGAAAGGCGATGACGTCTTCATCTGATATCGGCTCACCCGCGGGACCATTGGTGGCCTGCGCCGGGGTTGCCGTGCTCGACGCGATCTATCGCGTGGATGAGCCGCCGGTGCAGGGCGAGAAGAATCGCGCCCGTGCGATGGTGCAGAGCGTCGGCGGATGCGCGGCCAATGCAGCCATTGCCGTGCAACGTCTTGGCGGTCAATCCAGACTCGCATCAGTGCTGGGCGGGCCCGCCGGCCGCGACACCATCGGCGATGCCATTCTGGCCGCGCTTGAACGCGAGGGGGTCGATACATGCCAGATCATGCGCGTGCATGGCCTTGATTCACCGCTCTCCGCGATCATGGTCGATGCGCGCGGCGAACGCACCATCGTGCATCACCGTCACCCGGACCTGACAGAAGCGCGCTTTACTGACCCGCAGGCCATCGTCGCAGGCGCTCACGCGCTGCTGATCGACAACCGCCATCCCGGTCTTGTGACGGGCGTCGCGCAGGCCGCGAATCGAGCCGGCTTGCCCGTGATTGTGGATGCCGAACGGCCGATGACTCGCAAGGATCCGCTTCTGGCACTGGCGAGCCATATTGTCTTTCCGGCGGCAAGCCTGCGCGAGAGCGCTGGACAACGCGAACTTGGGCCGGCTTTACAAAGCTTGCGCAATTGGACGGCGGCGTTTCTCGCCGTCACCGACGGCAGCCGCGATATCCTCTGGCTCGACGGCGCTAAAATCCGCCATCATGCCGCCTTTTGCGTTCCGGTGGCGGATACGCTGGCCGCGGGCGATATCTTTCACGGCGCTTTTGCCCTTGCTCTGGTCGAGAAGCAAACCGAGGCCGAGGCGCTGCGTTTTGCCGCGGCCACGGCGGCGCTCAAATGCACCCGCTTCGGCGGCGGCAGCGCTGCCCCGCATCGCGGCGAGGTGATGGAATTCCTTGCATCTTTGGCCGCGATTTAGGGCTTTTCTTGGAATGATTTTCTCATTATAGAGCCTATTCCGCCCATCAAATAAAATATTATTCCAAGAATATCCATGGATGCCATTGACAGAAAAATTCTGCTGACATTGCAGGAAGATGCTTCGCTTTCCGTGGCCGAAATCGGTCAGCGGGTCGGGCTGTCCTCCACACCCTGCTGGAAGCGCATTCAGCGGCTGGAAGCCGACGGGGTGATCCAGCGGCGGGTCGCGATTGTGGATCAGGACAAGGTCGGCCTCGGTCTGAGCGTCTTCGTGTCGGTGGAGACCGACGACCATTCCGAAGCCTGGCTTGGTGGATTTGCCAAGGCGGTCAGCGCCATGCCGGAGGTGATGGAATTCTACCGCATGGCTGGCGATGTCGACTACATGCTGCGGGTGGTGGTCGCCGACATGCAGGCCTATGACGCCTTCTACAAGCGGCTGATTGCGTCTTCGCCGTTGAAGAACGTCACATCGCGCTTCGCGATGGAGAAGATCAAATCGACCACCAGTCTGCCGATCCCGTGAGGCAAAGGGCGCAAACGGTCAGGTCTTGTTGACCGTCTCGGACAGGCGCGGACGCATGAAGATCTGGTCCGACAGCGTCATGGTTCCGGTTACGGCATGCCCGATCGACGGCGCATAATTATACGCGGCCTCGCCCCAGATCAGCGAGCTGTTGGGCGCCCGCAATGCGGTCGGTACGGTCACCGATTCGCCGACAGCCCGCGCGGAGCCGTTCTTGGCCATGCTCCATTTGACCTTGGCATTGCCGTTTTTGTCGATATCGAGAACCGAAATCTTGATGGTGGCCTTGTTGTCGGGATAGGGCGCGAGGATGGCCGCGGACGCACCGAGCACGGCGTTGACGCCTGAATTGTCGATAGTGGAAACCTGCGCGACAAGGTCTGCGACCGTACGTGCGGTGAGTGTCACTTTGCGGTCGATTGCGATCCCCTGCGAAACCTCGACGCCGCCGAGATACAGCGTCAGCATCAGGGGCAGAAGCAATGCAAACTCGACAGCGGACACACCGCGCTTGTCGCGTGCGAAATCCCCGATCCGCCGCGGCATCAGGTTCGACAGCAAGAAATGCATGCTTCGCCTCACGATCCTGCTCATTGTCATTGATAGGGCTCGTTTCTGAAAGCCGAGGTCGCCATGATCAGCCGCTTGCCGCCCTGCATATCGGCCAGATTAAGACCGAGCAGCGGCACATAGACCGGCCATTGATAAAGAAGCCGCACCATGACGATGTCGCCGGGGCCGCCGGGACTGTAGGCCGGCGACAGAGTCAGATTGCCATTCGCGTCGAGCGGCTTGGTATTGTTGATCGACGAGAACGAATTGTAGGTGCGTACATCGACCTGGATACCGCCCGCACAATCGAACAATCCATGGACTTTCTTGCAGACCTCTTCCTTGAATTGCTCCTGGCTTAATCCCTTTGTCTGGGCCTGGCCGGTCATGACAAGACGTGCCGAATCGGCCGCCGCGGTTTCCAGTGCCTGCCCGGCAAAGAAGATCAGCGCCGTCTCCATGATCGCGAACAACAGCGCCAGAAACGGCGCTGCGACCATGGCGAACTCGATAGCCGCAGCTCCGTCGTCGCGCCGTAGAAAGCGGCGCAGGATACGAGGCAATTTCAGACTGCCGCGACTGACTGGATTCTTGAAGGTCTTGGGACTGAGCATCGACACCACCCGCTGTCCGGCATCTGCCGGCGGACGCAAATAGGTCTAGCAAACGGGCGTTTGTGAATGGTTGCTGCGAATGCAGACAGAACGCGGGGGCGCGTTAACCGCGTGTTAACCGGTTCGCAACTGCTGCGCTTGTAAAAGCTTAACGTTCCTAGCGCTGCGATCCGGTCATGGAGATAGCCTGGCTGTTGCGCGTGGTGGTCTGCGTCAGCGTCTGCGCGAAAAACTCCTGGCCATCGCCCAGCGTAATGCGCGGCTGGCATTCCGGTGCACAGCTATAGGTGTTCCGCTCGACGCCACGATACACCACCACGGTATCGCGCTCGGCGCCATGCACCAGAAGATCCTTCTCCAATAGGACATTGCCCTTGCGATCGAGCGCGATCAGGTTGGTGCTGCCGTATCCCTTGCCCGTGAGCACCATCAGTCCGCCGGCCTGCAGCGCAGCGTCCGCGATCAGCGGGTTGCCGACAATGATAGTCGCCGCACGTTCGGGCACTTTCACAAGCCGAGACTGATCGAGAAGAACGTCAATGGTGTGATCGGCGAGCCTGTTGTCCGCGGAGGCGGCATAAGGAACGAGCGTCAGTGCAACGACTGCAAGTCCTGCGCAGGACCGCAAAACCGGACCGAAATCCGATACGACCGATCGGAACGCCATGACACCACTCCACGCCCACGCAACACGACTTACTCAGACGCCACCGGCATAGGCCGGACAGCCATCTGCAATCATTTGAATCGAAATTGGTGAATCAATCGCCAATGCGATGCAAAAAACAGAGACCGGTCAAACCTGTATTCAGGTCGCTTCGGATCGCGCGTCACCAACGTTTTTCCGGAACTCTGTCCGGCGTGGCACGCTGCACAAATGCCCGCAAACACGCGCATTCCGAGCCTTGTCGCCCGAACCGGGTCGCGAGGCGCACAGCCCAATACATGCGTTGTCCGAGCGTGGCAGCGGCGCACATGGCTAACGAAGGGTGAATAACAGGCCGGAATCCCGGGGCGTCGACCTTACGGTTTTTTCAAACGGGCCGAGTAGGTTCGCATCACTGCCGGCCACACCGGTTGTCTGGTTCAAAACTTGGTTCAACGCTGTCTCAACGGAGAATACACATGTCGATCTTCAAGAAGTTCGTTCGCGACGAGTCCGGCGCCACCGCCATCGAGTATGGCCTGATCGCTGCCGGCATCGCCGTTGCCATCATCACGGTCGTGAACGGTCTCGGCACCAAGCTGGCCGACACCTTCACCAAAGTCACGACCGAAATGAAGTAATTTGTGGCCGACTGCGAAGCCGCGCCACGGGATCTCCCGCGGCGCGGCTTTGCATTTTGGCCCGGTCGATAAAGTTTGTTGCAGCCCGAAATCGCTAACCGGGCCGTAATTTTGCCGGCATATACAAGGCTTCAACAAGGCTTCGGTCCACATCCTGGTATGGAAGATGGTTTCGATCACGGCGATTGACGCGGCGCGGCTGTTGCTCTTCCCAACGCTCATGGCGTTTGCCGCCAGCAGCGATCTGTTCACCATGACGATTTCAAACCGCGTCTCTCTGCTGCTTGTCGCCGGCTTTGCCGTTATGGCCCCCCTGCTGGGTCTGGGCGCGGCCGAAACCCTGTCGCATATCGGCGCCGGGCTCGCCGTACTCGCGGTGACATTCACGTTCATCGCCTGCGGGTGGATCGGCGGCGGCGACGCCAAGCTGGCCGCGGCCACGGCGCTGTGGCTCGGGTTCGACCCGCTG
>JAEVZN010000098.1 GCA_023392205.1 Pseudomonadota bacterium | reverse complement strand
CCGTTATAGATATGGCAAATATATTCGTGAACCGGGCGATAGGTTTCATCGATCTGGGCCGGGACATTTCCGTGCGTCGGCCACCGCAATTCCTCATTGAGAAACAAGGACCTGCGATACTCGACCGCGCATGACGTGACTTCTGCGGCCCAGGCCGGCTGGTGCATGCAAAACGCGATGATCAGCATATAGGTCCAGCGATGGATGGTCATTCTTGACAGCATCTTCATGACAGGCCTCCTGACAGAACCTTCGGTTCGTGTCGGATGCTATCCAAGTTGGCGCACCGGCAATGTGAGGTTGCTCACATACATCGCGGAGAAATTTATACAGTTTGTCAGAAGACCGAAGCGAAGCCGGTGCGACCCACTTTACCTTATGAATGCGATTGACTCTCGCAGCACGATCGACGGTTCGCAAACGCTGGATGTATGATCCCCGTTAGACATGCGCCTTGCGGTTGCGCTATTGTCCGCACCGGACTTCCTGGATTGTGCGTTACGCGAATACCCCTCAAGATGGGAGATTGGCAATGAAGCGGGCAATCACATTGGCAGGTGGCGGACCTGCCGCCGGACTCCATATCGGAATGCTACAGCGGCTCGAAGAGGAAGACATAAAGTTCGACGTTTGGGCACTGTCCTGCATCGGCGCGTGGGTTGGGATTGTTTACAATCAGTTCGAAGGACCTGATCGCGCAAAGAAAACCTACGAATTTTTCCGCGATGGCGTCTTCCGCGACGACGTTTCGTACTCGAAATTTCCGATCAATACAGTCTTCGGTCCGGATTGGGGCGCCCTCGGAAGGGCGACGACGGAATTCATTCTGGATCCGAAAACCTATGACAATCTCTGGCTTCCGGACCGCATGATGAAGGCCGCCGCTGAAACGGTCGAGTTCATGCGTGACACGACAAAGTGGAATGAAGGCGACCTCAATCACTGGTCGCTGAACAATGTGATGGCCGTGAACCCGTTCATCCGATACTGGACGTCGCTCCTGTATCTTTCAAACGTCAATGGCCTGTCACGCATTCACTACCCTGACAGTAGTTTTCTCCAGGCCATCCGCTTCGAGAAGATCTTCGAGCGTAAGGAATTCATCTTCCACAATGCCTGGAACCTGAGCAAGCAACGGCTTGCGCTGTTTGCAAACCGCAAGGACAGGACCGACTTTCGACCGATCGATGCGGCGAGCCTGTGCGCCTGCTCTGCCCTGCCCTTCGTCGAGGCCACGGTTGACATCGATGGAGACACGTATTGTGAAGGCGCTCTCGTCGACACGGTCAATTTCGAGCGGCTTCTGGACGAGCACCCTGACCTCGACGAGGTCTGGGTGAGTCGCATTGTCGATGCAGATCAGGTCCGCTCGCCAAAGAACCTGACGGATGCACTTGGCAATCTCTGCATGCTCTTTGCGGCCACTGTCGGCGAAGACGACATCAAGCTGTTCAAATTCCATGTCAAATACGACAACAAGTGGCACGGGGACATCGTCGAGATCGAAGTCGATTCGAGGATAACCTTCGACTGGAATCACAAGAATCTGAAAGATGGCTTCGACCGCGGCTATGAGGCGACGAAGCGGCGCGTGCAGCAATACAGAAGTGCTGCGGAGTCAGGGCCGCAGCTCGTCACCGGATGACATCGGTGGAGAGTGCACGGGCCCGGCTCAATGCCGCGCCCGGCAGGTCTCACTTTCATGCGGCCGAATCACAGGTGCGCCGAGGTCGGCGAGGCTGTCCGAAATGCGCGCCAGCAAGGCTTCGGCGCCCTGATAGGTCGCGACTGCAGCCGCTTGCTGCAGGAGTGAGTGCGGATCCTTCCTTGCCTCGCATACTCCGGTGCAAAGGGACGCATCGGAGGAAAGGCGGAGAAATTCCGCTTCGAAGATGCGTTCGGAATTGTCCCGGACGGTCTGCATTCCGAGATCCAGCAACTCTTGTGCAGATTCCGGCCGGCCAAGTTTCAGATAAGTATCGGCCAGCAATGCGTAGAGCGCCGTGATCCCCAGCTGGTAACCGGCTTTCCGATATTCCTCCAGCGCCGAAAACGCTTCATCGAGCGCACTGGAATTGCGGCTGATCCGGGCCTGTGCGTTCGCGCAAACGGCCTGTGTCAGGCCGCGCCACTGCCTAAATCCATGTTCCTCGGAAAGTTCCAGACACCGCTTCGCATGCAGCAGGGAAGTCTCCGGATTGCCAAGGAACGCGTAAAGTACCGATGCATAATAGCTCGCGTATGCCAGCGAATGCGGATGCGCGATTGCGTCCGCGCGGCGGATTGCGTCTTCGACACGGCCGACCGCCTCGGCAGATCCCTGCAACCAGAGGCACCACGACATGAGCGCAAGGTCGGCCACACCTGCGTCCTGTCCTGCCGAGCGCGCGGCGAGCCGGTCCGCCTCGTCACTCGCTTCAAAAAACGAAAGTGCCTCTTCGATAGCAGTACTTGCTTCGCCGAGCCGCCCCATGAACATAAGGATCATTGCCTTCCCGCGCATGGCGTTCAGAAGCGCCGGCCGGTCTCCCTGACGCTGCGCACGGTCGATGAGAATCGTGATGGTCTCGCTGGCAAGTGGCAATTCTCCGCGCATCACACTCGCTGTTGTCAGCCAGAACATGACCTCAAGATATTCCGGGGGGTCCTCCAGCCGTTCGCAGAGCGCTCGCGAACGCACGAAGGTTTCGACGGACAATGCCGACGCGGGACCATGTGTGGCGATCAGGCACGGACCCAGCGCCAGCCTGAAATCGAGTTCCTCTCTCGCTGATGTCGGATCTTTGTGCCCCGGATTGAAAGTGGACAGGCCGCGACGGAGATGCGCAATCGCTTCCTGATTGGCCGATCGCATCGCTGCCTTTTTCCCGGCTGCCAGCCAGTATTGCCTGGCCTTATGCAGGAGGCCTGCCTCGGTCAGGTGATGGGCGATGGTTTCGGGCTGCGCTTCAGCGATTTCGGGAAAGTGACGCTCGAACGTGTCGGCGATTGCAGCATGAAATTGCAATCGCTTTGTCTTGAGAAGGCTTTCATAGGCCGCATCGCGGACCAGCGCATGCTTGAAAGTATATACGGAATTCGGCGGCTGGCCGCGGCAGAAAACGAGTTCCGACGCCACCAGATGCTGCAAGGCGTCATCCAATGCCTTCGGCGTGATGCCGGCAATCGACGCGAGCACTTCATACGAGAATTGACGGCCGACGACGGCGCCGATCTGCGCGACCTCCCGCACAGGCGCCAGACGGTCAAGGCGTGCCGTCAACGAAGCCTGCAGCGTGGTTGGTATCGCCATTGCCGGAAGCGCCTGGTCGCATTCGTAGCGCCCTTCTCGTTCCTGCAAGACGCCGCTTTCGATGATTGTCTTCGTCAGTTCCTCAATGAATAGCGGTACGCCATCCGTCCGAACGATGATCTCCTCCACGAGATCATCTGGCAAGCGCTTCCCCGCAGTCACGCGATTGATCAACGCCACACCGCTCCGTTTTCCGAGCCGCGTGAGGGATGTGGTCGTAATATGCGCGTGCCTGGGCCACGGAGGCACGAATTCCGACCTCGCCGTCGCCAGCAGCAACGCCTTCATTGCCGGCACCTGCTCTACCAGCAATGTGAGGAGTTCGAGCGACGTCGGATCGATCCAGTGGATATCTTCAACAAGAATGAACACACATTTCTGACGCGCCTGCTGTTCGATCAACCGCAGGAGCGCCGAGAGAACCTGCTCTTTCTGCCTGGCCGGACTGGCATCCCGAAACGCCGGATCGATATCACAGGGGATCGACAGCAAATGCGCCAATATGGCGACGCTCACAACGCCGTCCGCGCCAATCTGCGCAAGATAGGTACTGAGCTTCTTCAATCTCGATTGCGCATTGTCGGATCGCCCGAACTCGGCTGCACGTTCGAGCTGCGCGATGAACGGAAACAGCACACTATTCGTGTGATGGGCAGAGCAGAGATAGCGAATTGCGGCATGCGGCTTGCCTTCCAGATTCTGCTGGATCGCCGATGCGATATGCGACTTTCCGATTCCCGCCTCGCCGGTCAGAAGAACGACGCGCCCCTCGCCATCCACGGCATCCGCCCAACGCCGCATGAGCATCTCGACTTCTTCGTCGCGCCCGTACAACGGCGCCATATGTTCGCGATGATGCGTTACGTATCGGCTCTCGGTGTCGATCGTCGACATCAGCTGCCACGCCTGCACGGCCTGAGACCATCCGCGCACATCGAGCTTGCCAAGATCGCGGAATTCGAACCGGCCTTCGATCAGCCTTCGGGTATTTGAGCAGATCACCACGGTATTCGGCCTGGCGAGCGCCTGAAGCCTGGCGGCCAGGTTCGGCGTTTCGCCCACCACTCCCTGTTCCTGACGGCTCCCCTGGATCAGAAGATCTCCCACGACCACAAGTCCTGTCGCGATGCCCGCACGCAGTTCCAGAGCCGCGCCGCTATAGGCACGCAATCGCGTTATGGCTTCAATCGAACCGAGCGCTGCGCTCGCAGCCTGCGCTGCATCATCCTCGTGCGCCTCCGGATAGCCGAAATAGGCAAGGATGCCATCCCCCATATAGCGCGCAACAAATCCGTCGCATTCGCGGATGACGCGTGTGATCTCGGAGTGATGCCGGCTGATCACAAGTCGAAGGTCTTCGGGATCGAGTTGTGTCGAGAGAGCCGCCGACCCGACCATATCGCAGAACAGCACGGTGAGCTGCCGTCGTACTGCATCGTCGCGAGATTCGTCTGTGTGTGGTGGCGGCGTGTCCGTCTGCCGACCGGCCTCGCCAATCGCACGCAAAAGCTTCCGGCGATGTCCGAGCGGCAAACCGATCTCTTTCAGATCGCTGTCGGTCAGGTCGGGCAATATGGTGAAATCGACGGCGTGATCCCGGAAACGTGTCAGGTACTCTGACAGGCCCAGGCTGCCCAACAGATCATCCAGGCGCCGGTCCATACTCCACCGATAGAGATACCGATCCCGCCGAACGTGTTTTCCAGATTATCACAGAGCACACTCGTTGAATAGACGTTAGAGTGTGCCGGAGGTTACAAACAACGGACTTAAATGATTTGCGCGGGCACGCGGCATGCGTGCCGGCGGCCGATTGCGCCGGCACGCATGATGCACTGGAGCGCGGCGTTACTGCCCGAAGCGATCGTTCTGGTCGCGCGCGAAGGGTGCCGGCAATTGGGTATCCCACTGCTCTGCAGAGGAGATCGCGTTGCCGCGCTTCACGTATTCGTGAGCCGGAGCGGATACAGCGAAGAGCGCCAGGATGGCGGCGGCTGTGACGAGCTTCAACGTGGTCATTGTCTTAATCCCTGTTACGGACCCGGCTTAGGCACCGGTGGCAGGACAATGACCCATGGTCCGGGACCGATATGTAAGCGGCGTCACAATGCTTGAAAACATTTTCGTCCTCGCGACTGTCACTGAATACGGGCGGAGGAGAAACGCGGACGCTACAGACTTTGAGGACTTTAGCTTCCGCCCTCCGTATGTTACCGAACCGGCAAGAGTCTTCGGTGTCTTAACCATTGGGGTCGTCCGTGCATCAACGCATCACTCTCTCGCGTTTCCTGATCGAGCAACAACGGGAGAGCGGCAATCTGCCGGCACAGCTTCGGCTTCTTATCGAGGTGATAGCACGGGCCTGCAAAGCCATCAGCCACACCATCAACAAGGGGGAGCTTGGCGGCGTCCTGGGGAGCCTCGACAAGGAGAATGTGCAGGGCGAGGTGCAGAAGAAGCTGGATGTCATCGCCAACGACATCCTGCTGGAGGCAAACGAATGGGGTGGCAATCTTGCTGCACTGGCCTCCGAGGAAATGGAAGCAATCCATCCCATTCCGCACCGCTATCCGAAGGGCGAGTATCTGCTGGTCTATGACCCGATCGATGGCTCCAGCAATATCGACGTGAACCTCAGTGTCGGCACAATTTTTTCGGTGCTCTCCGCACCTGGCGATGCATCCAGCAGGGCGGTCACCGACCAGGATTTCTTGCAATGCGGACGCAGGCAGGTTGCCGCGGGCTATGCCGTGTATGGGCCACAGACCAGCATGGTGTTGACCTTCGGCGCCGGCGTGTTCGCCTTCGCACTGGATCGAGAAGTGGGCTCATGGGTGCTGACGCAGCGGAACATTGTCATTCCTTCGGGAAACCCGGAGTTTGCAATCAACATGTCCAACCAGCGCAACTGGGAACCGGGCGTGCAGCGTTACATCAGCGAATGTCTGGAAGGCAAGACCGGGCCTCGGGGTATCGATTTCAACATGCGCTGGACCGGTTCCATGGTTGCCGATATCCAGCGCGTGCTGACCCGCGGAGGCATCTTCCTGTATCCGCGCGATGCGAGGCATCCAGAGCGCGGTGGAAAGCTGCGTCTGATGTATGAAGCCAACCCGATAGGCATGATCATCGAGCAGGCCGGCGGCGCTGCCACCGACGGGCTGAACAGGATTCTTGACGTTAAGCCGACCAGCCTGCATCAGCGCATCGCTGTGGTCATGGGCGCCCGCGACGAGGTCGAGACTCTCGCGCGCCACCTTCGCGCATCGCAGAGTTGAGTTACTTTTGATGTGGGCAAGGCAGGTGCGGCGCGACGAAAACTGATGCCGACCCTTCAAGTGCAGACGCCGCACACCCCTGCCATCGAGAGATCCGATAACGGATTTGGAGTTGCGACGAGCCGCTATAGCGCTAGTGGATCGATACCAAAACGTCCTGCCACCGCCGCGAGTTCGGACAAAACGGCGGGCGGCAACGGAATGCCGCTCTTCCGGCGTTCGGCTGCGGCGGCATAACCGCGCTCCCCCGGCATCAGGATGCCATTGGAGTCAGGCGCCAGAGGCATCGCCTTGAGTGCTGCAACGAGACGTTCGACCTGAGCACGGAACTCCGACAGATCGATAAACTTGGCAATATCGATTGCGATCAGCAATGCGTTCTGACGATGGATCGCGCCCTCGCCCGATTTCTGGAGTGCGTCCTCAACCAGAGGATGGCCGGCCAGCAGGCTCGCCAGACACTCGATCATCAGGGCAAGCCCGGCTCCCTTTGGACCGCCGAGAGGCGCCGTCATGACGGCGTGGGCGGGATCCGTTGTCGGCTTTCCGGCCGCATCGACTGCCCAACCTGGTTCCAGCGGCGCCCCGGTCTTGCGGGCCAGCATCAGCTTTCCGAGCGACACGGCGCTTGACGCCATATCGAACACGATCGGGTGCTCATGACCGCCAGGCACAGCAATCGAGATCGGATTGGTACCGACCGCGGCGCCGTGCGCCCCGTGATAGGGCATGAAAGGATTGCCAGCGTTGACGGCGAGACATGCAAAGCCAGCTATTGCAAGCTTCTCGGTGTAGAAGCCGAGCGCGCCTGAATGCGTCATCCGGCTCACCAGCGCCATCGCAATGCCGTGGCGCGGGGCAAGCGCGATCAATCGCTCGACGGCCAGCGACATCGCCACAGGCCCCGGCGCACGATCCGACTGAATGAGCACACTTGCCGCTGTTGGTTCGCCGATTACTGGAGCGGCATTCACATTCATGATGCCCTGCTCCACCATTTCCAGATATCGCGGGAGCCGTGTCACGCCGTGGCTGTCGACACCGCGCAGATTTGCCCAGACCAGGGCATCGGCGATGCTTCCCGCATCTTCGCGCTTCATGCCGACCTTTGTGAACGCCTGCGTGACGAAACGCGCCAGGTCCTCTGCTGACACATTCTTCTTCATTGTTGAGCACCGACCAGCCGCCGCATGTTACCCCTATTGGCCGAACTGCTTCTTCAGCCAGGTTCGCACGATGTCGATCACCATCACATTGTTCTCCGCAAACATGAAATGATCGACGTCTGCCACAAGGTGCAGATCCTTCGGACTCCCGGCCTTGTTGAACAGATTGATCGATTGCTCCGTCGGAGTGACCGAATCTGTAGAGGCATGCAGCAACAGCAGCGGACGCGGTGCGATCTTGTCAACGACATCGATTGCGCGAAAGGCGAGCATGCTCTCCACCGTCTCGAGCGGGAATTCCATGATGGAGCCGGGTGCGAGATTCCCGCGCATACCTTCAGGGATCGGAACGATATCGTAACGCGGAATCTTGATGGATTCTCCGGTTTTGGCGCGCAACTCGCGTCCGCGTTCCACCGTGGCGATAAATTTGGCCCAGGCATCTGGCTTGGGGTGTTGCAACTCGAATTTGGTCTGACCGTCTCCCCATCCTCCGGAAGAGATCACCGCCGCGATCCGCGGATCGACGCCACCGGCGTAAACAGACACCGCCGCTCCGAAACTGTGCCCGGCACAAGCGATCTTGTCCGCCAGCACGTCAGGTCGAGAGATGAGATAGGACACCGCACTTTTCGTATCCTCCACCTGTTCGAGGCAAATGACGCGAGCGCGCGGGCCTTCGCTTTCACCACATCCCCGCATGTCGAAACGGAGCGCGATGTAGCCCCACTTTTCCAGAAGCTTTGCGGGGCTGATACAGGCCTTGCTTGCCTTGTTGCTGCCGAATCCATGCAGCACCAGACAGGCGGGACGTTTCTCGCCGGGCTGAAGATCGTCCGGGATATGCAGAATTCCCGACAATTTGAGCCCCTGCGACTCGAACGTGACTTTTTCTTCCATTGACTTCCAAAACCTCCTGTTCGCCCGCCACAGTCCGGTCGTGCGATGCATTCAAACTATCGGAGCATGCTGTCAGGCCCACTGCACATTCAGAAGCGCAGCCGAAAACCTTTCAAACCTTCCGGATGTATCACGATGGCAGACGGCCCACCTCACCGCCCGTTTGCAAGCACAACCTTGGCGCCCTGCCTTTCCGACTTCCGCTGAGTTCGGCGGGCCGCGCCAGAGCCGCCCGGCCCGCCGGACTGCTTTCCGCGCAGCGTGGACATCCGCTCCGACAGCCGAACGACGCTCGGGGCGCCGGGTTGAACCTGCGCGGTCACACGGGCCGCCGCATCCCGCAGCAGGACCGTCACCTTTTTGATGCGACCCGGCGGCATGCGGTCGGCGGGGGCCACGACACTCAACGCTGCCACAATATTTCCGTCATGTCCGAAGATGGGCGCCGCCACTCCGCTGACCTGGGAACTGAATTCGCGCTGATTCACGGCATATCCATTGGCGCGAACCTTTCCCAGATGCTCGATGAATGCGTCCCGGCTGACAATCGTATCCTTCGTGAAGGCACGCAACTTGCGGATCGCCTGCGCGATAAATACGTCGCTTTGATAGGCCAGCAGAACCTTGCCGCTCGACGTGCAATGCGCAGGCACCCGGCCGCCGATCTCCGAAAACGCCCGGACATCCTGGGGGCTGTCAATCTTGTCGATGTAAATGATATCGAGCGCCTTGGGGTCGAGCACGGCCAGGCGAACACCTTCCGCCGTTTCGCGGACCAGCCAGGTCATCAGAGGACGGGCGAAGTCGCGAATGTCAAAACGGCCAATGACTTTGGTGCCCAGTTCCCAGACCTTCAATGTCGGCGCGTATCGCCCATCCAGCGCCGTCACATATCCGGTTTCAACCAGCGTGTTCAGAAGACGATGGGCATTGCTTTTCGAAACACCGAGCGAACCCGCAAGATCGCTCACGCCGCAGGGTTCGCCATGGTGAACAAGCGCCTCAAGGACGATCAACCCTTTGGCCAGGGTCTTTTCCATGCATGGTCCACATTTCGGAATGACGTATCAATATTTGGATTGTATGTTAGGGTGAAAATTGATGTCAATAGAACGGGCCGCGGCGGTCCGGCCGTCGATGCTGTTGCCGCAACCGGAGCCACACATACTCTGCGTTGCCGGCACACAATGCGGGGATCAGGAGAAGACAGGATGGCGTTCACCATCGAGACCAAGGTGCTGAGCTACGAGGGCGCCGAGAAAATGCTTGCCGCCGCTATTGCAAAAGCCACCGAGATGAAGGTGCCGCAATGCATTTCGATTGTCGATGCCGGCGGGCATTTGCTAGCTTTCGCCCGCATGGATGGCGCCTTCGCCATGTCGATGGAAACGTCGCTGATGAAAGCCAAGACCGCCGCATCCTATGGCGAGCCGACCGGAAACATTCTCGCGGGCGTCGACATCAAGCTGGCAATCGCGACGCAGGGCAAGCGCATCAACCTCCCCGGCGGACTGCCGATCATCATGGATGGTCGCGTCGTCGGCGCAATCGGCATCGGATCGGGCACAGGAGAACAGGATCGTCAGGTGGCGATGGCCGCATTGAAGGTCGTTTCCGGCGCCCAGCAATTCGATTGAGCGGCAATTCACATATCATGCAAAGCAAGCAGACCAACTTCGAAGACCACAAGATCAATTATATCGAAGGCGGCGCGGGTTTCCCGATCCTCATGATTCACGGGGTGGGGCCAGGCACATCGATCAATGCCAATTACGGGCCGGTCCTGGAGCCGCTGAGCAAACACTTCCATATTTTTGGCATGGATCTGATCGGGTTTGGCGGCTCCGATCGAAACAGGAACCGCCCGCTCTTCGATGTGAGCCTTTGGGTGCGTCAGGCCGAAGCGATGCTGGCGCTTATGCCGGCTGGACCGGTCGGCATCATCGGCCATTCGATGGGCGGCGCCATCGCGCTGAAAGTCGCATCCCGCAACGAACGCATCGTCAAGGCGATGACATCGTGCTCGGTCGGCGTGTCCTATCAGATCAACGACGCTCTGAACGGCTTCTGGTCGATGCCGGAGGACCGCGCGGCCATGAAAAAGACAATGGGACGCATGATGTATTCGGCAGAGAGCGTATCCGACCAGATGATCGAGGATCGCTGGACCCTGCTGACGCAACCCGGTTACCCGGAATATTTTGGTGAGCTATTCGCCGAGCCGCGGCAGAGACTGCTCGATGCGGCAATCCTCAGCGACGATGAAATCGCGCACATCAAGGCCAAAGTCGTGATGCTGCACGGACGCGACGATCAGCCCTGCCCGCCTGAACAGACGACACTTGTTCTCGCACGCAAGTTGCCGCGCGCCGACATTCACCTGCTCGGCCGATGTGGGCACAATCTGCCGCGCGAACGAACGTCCGACTTCCTGGAGAATGCGTACGCCTTGTTCGGAAACTCCTGAAGCGGCCTTCAAATCGCAGATGAAACTCATCGTCATGAAAGATGGAAAGACAATTGAATGAGCGGCGTAAAGCAGATCGGTCACGCAACTTTCGAAACCCCTGATCTTGAGCGCGCGATCGCCTATTACACTGAGTTTCTTGGATTGACCGAAGTACAACGTGACGGCAACACGGCGTTTCTGGCGTGCCCGTCCGATTTCCACTCGGTCGTCCTGACGAAGGGCTCGGCGCCGGCGGTGACCAAGCTCACGCTTCAAGTCGCCGCGGACGCCGATTTTCAGGCTCTCGCAGCGAAGATGGAGAAGCTGGGCGTGCCGGTGCGTCAGCTTACAGACGCTGCGCCAGATACGCCGATGACGCTTTCGGTCACCGACCCGTCCGGCCTCGATGTGGATCTGATCGCCACGCGAGCGGTGACCGAGGCGCGGCCAAAGAACCATGGCGTCACGCCCCGAAAGCTTGGGCATACGGCCTTTTTCACACCCGACATCCAGGCAACGGTCAAATTCTATAAGGATGTTCTGGATTTTCGCGTGTCCGACTGGATCGGCGATTTCTTCGTCTTCATGCGCTGCAACCCGGACCACCACACGGTGAATTTCCTGTCCGGTCCGAAGCGCGGACTGCATCACATTGCGTTCGAGCTGAACGACTGGACGCATATCAAACAGGCCTGCGACCTGCTGTCCGACCACGACCTTGACCTGATCTGGGGGCCGGGGCGTCATGGGCCAGGTCACAATATCTACACATACCACATGAACCCGGATGGCTTCACCATCGAGATGTTCACGGAGCTCGACACCATGAGCAACGAAGAGAACGGCTTCTTCGATCCCCGTCCCTGGCATAAGGAACACCCGCAGCGTCCAAAGATCTGGGATCCGGAATCGATTCGAAGCCGCAACTACTGGGGTCTCGGCAGACCCGAACAGCCGAAGGCTGTCGGCAAATACAAATGAGGCAAGACGTCCCGTTGTAGGCTCCCGCCTCGAAGTTTATGGGTTCTATTTATCACCTCGCCACAAGAGGACTGCATCGATGAAAATGTCTTTCGCTGCTGCTATCGCCGTCTCGACTTGCTTGCTCACTCCTGGCGCGGCGCTCGCGGAATATCCCGAGCAACCGGTCGAGGTTGTCGTCACCTTTGCGCCGGGCGGAGCGCCGGACGTTCTCGCGCGGGCGCTTGTCGAGGACATGAGCAATAATCTCAAACAGCCATTCATCGTTGTGAACCGCCTTGGCGCAAGCGGCGCCATCGGCGGGGCGAGTGTCGCGCGTGCGAAGCCGGACGGCTATACGCTATTGTTTTCTCCCGCTCTGATCGCCTCTGTTGTGCCGGTGATGCAGCCCAAAGCTGACTTCACTGCAGATTCCCTTGAGCCCATTTGCCAGACCTTCGAAAGCCAGATGGCGCTAATCGTCGCCCATGACTCTCCGTTTCAGTCCGTGAAAGACATTGTCGAAGCCGCGCGCAAGGAGCCCGGAAAGCTGACCTACGGTCATCCCGGAATCGGCTCGATTCCCCAGCTCACCATGCTGCAACTAGCGAAAGTGGCGAATATCGATGTGGTCGGCGCTCCCTACAAGGGCGATGCGGAAGTGTTGCCCGCTGTCGTCGGCAAGCATCTGCCGTTTGCCCCAATCACCCTCGGCTCGGTCGCCGGAAACCAGGCAAAAATCATCGGGCTATTTGCAGAGGAAAGGAACCCGGCGATTCCGGACGTCCCGACCGTGAAGGAACAAGGCTTTGACGTTTCGCCGAGCAGCTTCGGTGGCTTGTTTGCTCCAGCAACGCTTCCCAAGGACGTGAAGGACAAATTGCAAGCCGCCTGTAAAAGGGCTGCCGGCAGTCCGCGCTATCTTGAACTGGCAAAGAAGCTTCGGCTCGGACAAAACCTCTATTTGCCCGCGGACCAGTTCGAAGCGAGGGTAAAGCAGGACATCAAGGACAAGGCCGAAATCCTGTCGACCTTGAAAAAGTAGGATTTCTGGCATTTATCCGGGCTGCCTTGAGCAGCCCGCCACATTCCCCTGATGTGACTGCATTATGCGTGCTGCGTTATGCGCCGAATGCGAGTTCCAAGATAACGAACACGAGTAAAGCGGACCGATGACAGATCACGATCATTCGCATGACTCCGCCGACCGTTGGAAACATGACGGCGTCAGGGTCATTCCGGCGAACCAACTCGATCCGAATGTGCCTTCGACAGCGGGAATGGATCGCAAGGCCGCCATCAACTTTGCCCGTGTCGGCGCACAGAAGCTCTGGGCCGGCACGGTGACGATCAAGCCGGATGCAAAAACAGGCGCGCATCATCACGGTCATCTCGAAAGCGTCATCTATGTGGTGCGCGGAAAGGCGCGCATGCGCTGGGGCGAGAAACTCCAGTTCGTGGCTGAAGCAGGCCCCGGCGACTTCATATTCGTGCCGCCATACGTGCCGCATCAGGAGATCAACGCCAGCCCGGACGAGGTTCTGGAATGCGTCCTGGTGCGCAGCGACGGGGAAGCGGTGGCCGTCAATCTCGATATCGAGCCGGTCGAAAAGCCGGATCAGGTTTTATGGGTGGACCCCATCCATCGGGATTCGGAATAACCGAAAGCGATCCGGCTAACGAGATCACCAGGGCCGCAGGATGATCTTGCCAAGCCCCGAGCGACCGGCGACCAGCCGGTGCGCTTCCGCGGCTTGCGACAATGGAAATTCCCGGTCGGTCAGGACGTCGAGCTGACCCTTTACTGCAAGGTCGAGGCTCTGCGCGATGTCGGCATCCGTGTGAGCGGTGGAGCCGACGATCGTGATGTAATTCAAATAGAGATGGTTGAGATCGAGCGGCACGATACCGCCGGCATGCGCGCCCGCCGTCACAAGCCGGCCGTTGCGGGCGAGACAGGAGAATGCCTTCGGGAACAGGTCCGGATCGCCGACATTCTCGAACACCACGTTCACACCGTGTCCATCGGTAATCTGACGCACCTCAGCTGCGAGGTCGTTACTGCGATAATTGATTCCGAAATCCGCGCCGAGCCCGATCGCAGCCTGCACGCGATCGTCCGCGCCCGCTGCGGCGATAACCCTGGCGCCCAGATGTTTTGCCACCTGCAGCCCGGCGCTTCCGAGGCCCCCGGCGGCGCCCATCACCAGCACCCATTCGCCCGCCGATAATTTCGCCTTTGTCGCCAGGAGATTGAACGCGAGCGGCGCGTGGCGCGCGACGATGGTTGCCGCCGCCACCTCCAGTCCATCGGGGATGAGGTGCGTGTTGGCGGCCGGCAGACAGATATATTGCGCATAACCGCCCCAGACCTGTACGCCCAGCATGACGGGACCCTGCGTTTCGGTCGCAGGCTTCACACGCGGCGATGTCACGACGCGGTCTCCGACCGCACGGGACGTGACGCCCTCGCCCAGCGCGACGACTGTTCCGGACGGATCGGCGCCGAGAACGTGCGGCAGCCTGACCGAACGGGCATAGCGCCCCGCACGCACGGCGAGATCGAGCGTGCGATTGACCGACACCGCCTCCACTTTCAGCAGGACATCTCCCGGCCCAGGTTGCGGGATCGGGACATCTTCCAGACGCATGACATCCGGCTCCCCGAACTCACGGATGACCATGGCCTGCATTGTGGTGGACATGATGCGCCCTCAATCGCGGAACGCTTGCGGTGTCGGAATGCCCCAGATGTTGGAGACCTGTGGACCCGGCTGCCAGACCTTCGGGCGCTGCGGATTGTCTTCATGCCAAGGCCGCGGATCGAAAAAGCCGGCCGCTTCATCCGACATCTGATCGAGCTCGGCGTAAAGCTCCATGATCTGCCCGTCGGGCGTATGATGATAGATATAGAGGTTGTGTCCGATGCCATGACGGCCCGGCCCCCAGATCAGCGGGATCTTCTGCTTTCCCAGATAATCGCAGGCCGTCTTCATGTGATCCCAGTCGCGCGCCTCGAAAGCGATGTGGTGCATCTTGTTCTTCTGGCCATGCAGGAGATTCACCGTGTGATGATCCGGACCGCAGCGCAGGAAGCAGAAGAAATCGCCCATCCAGTCGGACACCCGGAAGCCCAGCACATCGACAAAGAAGTCGACGGCGCCCTGCACATTATGGACGTTGAAGGCGATATGGCCGAGCTTGCGCGGCCCGATGCCGGCCGCAGGCTCGGGCCGATCCGGCGCGGCAACTGCATGCACGAGCGCAATGCGGATGCCGTCTGGACCGTCGAAGGAAACGAGATCACTCGTCGACGGCTGACTGAACGATTCGCGTTGGGCGGCGACCCCTTTTGCGGCCAGCAGCTTGACCGTACCATCGAGATCGGTGTCCGCCGGAACCTGTAGCGTCATCTGGCTGCATCGGGCAGCGCTGCCCGGCTTGAGAACGACAGAGTGATAATCCTTTGCCGACGCAAGAAACGCCGTGTCGCCATCGCGATCGACAAGGCTCAATCCGAGGACCTGCTGATAATAATCGAGCATGCGCGAGACGTCGGGCGTTTCGAACGTTGCGTGGCCGATGGCGGATACCTGGATCATGGTCCTGAAACTCGTGTTGCTGGAAATACTGGATAGACGGCCTGGCTTCTCATTCGGCGCGGCCGGATTTCAGCGCCGGCAAGACATGCGCTGCGGTCCGCTCGATATGCGCTCTGAGTTTACCGGCCGCATCGGCATTGCGCGCCAAAGCCGCTTCCATGATCTCGCGATGCTCGTCCATGGTATTGCGCGGCTGTTGACGCAGCGAGGCTGACAGGCGGCGATAGCGCTCGGATTGGTCGAAAAGCTTTGCACAGAGTCCGACCAGACGCTGCGACCCGCAGGCCAGCACAAGAGACATATGAAAGTCCTTGTGCCGTGCCGTCCACTCGTCGTCGCGCGACATTTCTCCAAGCGCAATGCGTCGTTCAATACGATCGAGGCGGTAGAAAGCTGCCACGACCTCACCTTCCCAGACATCCGATCCCTTCTGCATGGATGCAGTAAGCGCACCGGTCTCGACCACGAGTCGCATCGCTGTGAGGTCGATCAGGTCGTTCGCCGTCAGCGGCGCCGCCCGGAAGCCGCGGCGTTCGTCGGCGATTACGAGATTTTCACCGACCAGCCTGTTGAGGGCCTCGCGCAAGGGAGAACTGGAAAAACTGTAGACGCGCTGCAGCACATCGACCTTCAGCTTGTCGCCTGCCGCAATTGCACCGCTGAGTATGTCTTGCCGGAGCAGGCTGTAAGCCTGCTCGGAATACGGCCTGTCGTCCGCCTCGCTCACAGAAGATTCGATCGTGGAAACGCGCAAGGGATGCCTCTGGCTTCAGAGGCCGCTGCGGCGAGACGGCTCTCTATTGCGTAATTCCCATTTTTATGCATAAAATTTTGTTCCGAGCAAGATGAAAAAACGTCAGGGAGAGACCAGCGCGATGAAAAATCTTTCGATTACAACGGCTTGCGCCGCAGCCTGCGCGATGGCATTCGCCACCGGGTTCTCCCAAATGGCCCAGGCCGAACCCGGATTTCCGACGCGGATGATCACGATTGTCGTGCCGTTCCCTGCCGGCGGTACCGCCGATCTTTTGCCTCGCCTCGTGGCCGAGCAATTGCGGCCAATGCTCGGCCAATCCGTCATCATCGACAACAAGCCTGGCGCATCGGGAAATATCGGGACCGAAGGAGTCGCCCGCTCTGCGCCGGATGGCTACACACTCATCAACGCGCCGCAACTGAGCTTCAGCGTCAATCACCTGCTCAATCCGAAGCTCCGTTTCGACCCCCGCGCACTGGAGCCGGTCAGCGTTCTCGCAACCTATCCGACCGTGCTGTTCGCGCGCGCCGATATGCCGGCCAACACGCTGCCCGAATTGATCGCCTATGCCAAAGCCAATCCCGGCAAGGTCAATTATGCCTCGCAGGGGCTCGGACAGATCGGTCATCTCACTCTCGAAGCGCTGAAGCTGCGCGCCGGGATCGACATGGTGCATGTGCCCTATCGTGGCAGCGCCCCCGCCATCAACGATCTGCTCGCCGGACAGGTGGATATCCTCGCCGACAATTTGTTGTCGGGCATGCAGCATGTGCAGAGCGGCAAGCTGAAGATCCTGGCCGTCGGCAGCAAGGACCGTATCAAGCCATTCCCGGATGCTGCGACGTTCTCCGAGACCCTTCCGGGCTTCTACTCGGACACCTGGATGGCCATTGCAGCGCCGGCCGGCACGCCGAAAGAGATCACCGCAAAACTGTCCGCCTCGATCTCCAAGGCATTGCAGTCGCCGGACCTGCGGCGTCGTATCGAGGAATTG
>JAEVZN010000095.1 GCA_023392205.1 Pseudomonadota bacterium | reverse complement strand
CGGTCGCGCGCCGCCCCTCGAACAGGATGCGCGTTGCAAGCGCGTCCGTCTCGATGCGCAGGTTGCCGCGGCGCCGCGCCGCCGCCAGATAGGCACGCGAAGACGACATGCGGAAGCCGCCGCGCGTGTTGATCTGGAAATAGCCGACGCCGTCCTGCGTCGCGCCGTTGAGGTCGGGGTTGAAGGGCAGACCTGCCTCCCGCCCCGCCTTCACAAAGGCGTGCGTCAGCGGATGCGCCTCGTTGCGGATGTCGCTGACATGCAGCGGCCCGCCGGCGCCGTGCAGTGCGCTGTCGCCGAGCGCATGATCCTCGAGCTTGCGATAGAAGGGAAGCACGTCGCGCCACCCCCAGCCCTTGTTGCCCTGCGCCTCCCAGTCGTCGAAGTCGCCGGGCTGGCCGCGCGAATAGACCATCGCGTTGATCGAGCTGGAGCCGCCGAGCACCTTGCCGCGCGGGACATAGAGCGCGCGCCCGTCGAGGCCGGGTACGGGCTCGCTGCGGTACATCCAGTTGACGCGCGGGTTATAGAACGTCTTGCCGTAGCCGATCGGCATCCGGATCCAGACGCTGCGATCGGATGGGCCGGCCTCCAGCAGCAGCACGCGGAAGCGGCCGCTCTCGCTCAAGCGATGCGCCAACACGCAACCGGACGAGCCGGCGCCGACAATGATGAAATCGTAAGCGGGCTCGCGCGCCATCGCTCGCAACCTATCGCCGCAATGGCGCGGCGATCAGGTCCAATTTATGAATTCGGGTGGACCATTACTCGGCCGCCGCGGCCTTTGGCCGTGCACGAACGCCCACGCCGGTGCAATCGTGGAGCACCGTGGCGAGATCGGCCACGCCGGCGGCGATCTGCCGGTGCGAGATGCCGCCATAGCCGAGCACCACGCCTTCGGTGTCGATCGGTGTCATGCAGAACCGGCTGATCGGCGCCACGGTCAAGCCGCGGCTCGCGGCGAAGGCCGATACGTCCTCGGCGATCAGGCCGCCGCGCAGCAGGCCGACCGTATGCAGGCCGGTGCTGGTGGGCTGAATATCCAGCCATGGCGAAAGCTGCCGCCGCGCCGAGGCCACCAGCAGATCGCATTTCTCGGCGTAGATCTTGCGCATGCGGCGGATATGCGTCGCGAACAATCCTTCATCGATGAAGTCGGCGACGATCGCCTGCAGGCTGGTCGGCACGCCTGGCGAGAATGCCTCGAGCGCGGTGTCGAACGTGGAGACGAGCGACGGCGGCGCCAGCAGGAATCCCAGCCGCAGCGACGGCGACATCGACTTGCTGAACGTGCCGACATAGATGACGCGGCCGGCGGAATCGATGCCCTTCAGGGTCGGCAGGGGCCGGCCCGCGAAGCACAGCTCGCCGTCCCAGTCGTCCTCGATGATCCACGCATCGGCCTCGTCCGCGGCCTGCAGCAGCGCGAAGCGGCGCTCCAGGCTCATCTTGCAGCCGAGCGGCTGCTGGTGTGCCGGCGTGACGAACACCGCCTTGAACGCAGGCGCCATCGCCTTGCCGCGCGCGACGACCAGGCCGTCGTCGTCGACCGGCACCGGCACGAGCTCGGCGCCGTGCAGAATGAAGCTGTTGCGCGCACCGATCGCGCCGGGATTCTCGAACCACACCCTGTCGCCGGGATCGATCAGCGTGCTGGCGATGAGCTGAAAGGCGTGCTGCGCGCCGGACACGACGAAGACCTGCTGCCAGTCGCAGGCGATGCCGCGATCGGCGCGGAGATGCGCCGCGATCGCCTGGCGAAGCGGCCGGAAACCCTGCGCCTCGCCGTAGCCGAGCGCGAACTGGCGCGCACTGCGCCAATGCTTGCTGGCGATGCGCGCCCATTGCGCCATCGGGAAGGCGTCGAAATCGGGCATCGCCGTGGTGAAGGCGCGCGGCAGATGCGGCAGGCGATGCACGAATCGGCTCGATGCGGCAGCCATCAGCCGCGACACCGTGACCTGCTTTACCGTGTTCGCGCGCGCATCGCCGACCGGGCCGATCGGCCGCTCGGTGTCGAGCGCCTGGCTGACGAACGTGCCCGCCCCAGTGCGCGATTCGAGCAGCCCTTCGGAGACGAGCTGCTCGAACGCCTCGATGACGGTCGCGCGCGCGGTGCCGAGATCCTTGGCAAGGGTGCGCGTCGCCGGCAGGCGCTGGCCCGCACGCAGGGAGCCGGCGAGGATCAGGTCGCGCAGGGCCGAGCACAATTGCGCGGAGATCGTCTTCGTCGAATTGCGGTCGATCGCGATGGATCGCAGCGACGCGCCGCCGACCCGCTTCACCATGGATGGCTCCTCCCCCGGCCTCGATCCCTGGATTGGTCTGGACGAATGTCGAGAATGGATCATTTCATCGAACCATTTCCAGCCAATTATGCGACGGCTTGCCAGATGCTTAGGGTTGCGCCGGATCGCCCATGAAAATCGTCAGGACGGAAACGTTTCATAACCGCTTCATCGGCTTCGTCCGCGTCACCGCCGTGGACGGCAGCGAAGGCTGGGGCCAGGTCTCGCCCTACAACGCCGACATCACCTGCCAGATCTTCCACCGCCAGATCGCGCCCTATGCGCTCGGCGCCGATGCGTTCGACATCCAGCACCTGACCTCGACGATCCCCGAGCGCGAGCACAAGTTTCCCGGCTCCTATCTCATGCGCGCACTGACCGGCCTCGACACCGCGCTGTGGGATC
>JAEVZN010000083.1 GCA_023392205.1 Pseudomonadota bacterium | reverse complement strand
CGGCATTCCCGTCAGCCCCGAATTGTCCATCGAAGACGAGGTCACAGCCGATATCGTCATCGTTCCGGAGTTATGGCTGGCCCCGACCGACGACATCCGCGCGCGCTATCCTGACATGAAGGACTGGCTGCGCCGGCATTACGAGTCAGGCGGCACGATCTATTCGGCGTGTTCGGGATCGGTGCTACTCGCCGCCTCCGGCCTGCTCGACGGCCGCGCGGCGACCTCGCATTGGGGCTACAGCGATCTGTTTCGCAACAGCTTTCCGGAAGTGCGCTTCAATCCCGCGCCCAATCTTGTGATGGCCGATCCGGCCGGACGCATCGTCACCGCGGGAGGGACGACCTCATGGCATGATCTGGCGATCCACATCATCGCGCGGCATTGCAGCCCCGGCGAAGCCCTGCGGATCGCCAAGGTCTATCTGCTGAAATGGCATGCGGAGGGGCAATTGCCCTATGCGAGCCTTGTGCGCCGCCAGCCGCATGCCGATGCCGTCATCCGCCGCGCCGAAACATGGCTCGCGCAGCATTTCGCGCAGGAGAATGCGGTGGCGGCAGTCGTCGCGATGTGCGGCATTCCCGAGCGCAGTTTCAAGCGCCGCTTTGGTGCGGCTACCGGCACCTCGGTGATCGGCTATGTGCAGAATCTGCGCATCGAGGAGGCCAAGCGCCTGCTCGAAGGCGACCGGATGGCGGCTGACGACATCGCGGCAGCGATCGGCTACGACAATGCCGCGTTCTTTCGACGCTTGTTCAAGCGCTGCACCGGGCTGACGCCGGGCCAGTATCGCCAGATGTTCAGGCCGTTGTCGCGCGCGGGCGAGGCCAAAGCCGCGCCTCAGAAGCTGGCGCGGGCCTGAACGGGCGCGACCGCATCGCCGGCGGCAACGGTCCCGCCTTCGATCACCTCGGCATAGACGCCGCAATCCATATGCCCGAACGTCTTCATCAGCGTGTCGGGAATACGCAGGTCGCGAATACCGGTGCGCGGCTCCACATTGGTCGCAGCACAGCGCACGATCCGCTTCACCACTTTCAGCCGCGCCGCGCCGATGGCCAGCACTTCGCCCATGAGGTCGAATTCATGCCAGGCCGGCCAGCCCTCGACATGCAGGTTGCCACGAAAGCGCAGGGGATCGACCGGCGCTCCCACTGCATTTTCCACCGCCGACACGGACGCCAGATTGATGATCGACACGACCTTGGCCGCAACATCGGAAAAGCTGTGCCCGTCAGCCTGCAGGACTTTCGGCGGTCCGCGCAATTCGTCGGCGTTGTATTGCGCGAAGAACGCCTCGATGGCTGCGCGGCCCTGTTCCGTCCGCAGGTCGCCGCGCGCGGCCTCTTCGCCGTTCAGGCGGACGGTCAGCACATGGCCGGTGGTATCGTAGGCGGTGTCGAGCGCAGCCAGCCGCTCGTTTTTCATCAGCATGAGAAAGCGCGATTTCGGGAAATAGCGCGGCGCGGCCGGATCGAACCCGGAGGGTCCGTTCTCGATGGCGTAAAGGCGGTCGGCGGGGAGGGGCTGGCCGGGGCTGAGCGTCACCCGCGCCATGCGTTCGGGCGAAAGCCCCTTCACGGGATAGCGATAGATCGCTGAAATGCGTTCGTTCATCAGACGATTTTTAACCGTCGCGCCGGCAAAGGCGAACCGAAAATCCGCCATCGCCCGCTGCGCAAAAGGGCATCGGATTCCTATCCAGCCTGCAATATTCTCTCCTGTCCGGCCAAGGGTCTCAGTGGCCGGGGTCCGCCGGTATAGCCTGCCAAACGTTGATGCCTGATTTGTGGGACACTAAGGTGCGGGGAGTGACACCCAGCATCATGGTCCGCGGGCGCGGGTCGGGTCTCGCGACCAGATCGGCGAGACCTGCCATCACGACAATTATTTGCGGATGCGTCCCTGCCTCAGCGTCTGGCTAGGAAGTTCCCCGAAGAGGCGTCGATAGTCTTGCGAGAAGCGCCCGAGATGCTCAACGCCAAAGCGAAGCGCGACATCGGTCACGGTGGTGTGGTCGTTCCGCCGGTCCTGGAGGGCGCGTCGGATCGCGTTCAATCGGATCGCCGCGATATAGCGCGCCGGGCTCACATCGACGGTCGATCGGAATGCATATTCGAGCTGCCGCCGACTGATCTTCAATTCCTTCGACAGACTCAATATGTCGATATCTGACTGGATGCGCGAATGGATGTAATCTTGGGCTGCTCTGATCGTCGAACGCGATGTGTGGAATGATGTAAGGTCCTTCATCTGTCCAGAAGCGCGACCGGCAGCCATCGCTATCTCGGCGAGATAGTCACGAAGTATGCGATCCCGAATCGGGTCGGAAAAGTCCCGCTGATTTGAAATTTCAATGAGGCGTTCAAGATAGTTTGCGACACGCACCGTTTCATCCGGTATCAAGCGAATTGCGGCGACGTGGTCGGCCCTGCGTTCTAGCAACATCCCTGTTGTGGTGGCTTGTATGTCAACCCAGAGGGCCGAAGGGACGAGTAGCCCCGCATAGCTCAAGCCGGGATCGATTTTTGCGGTAATTTCAGTGCCGTCAGGGATGATCAGCAGGATTCCGCCCTCTACAGCCGCGTCGCATATGATCGAATTGCCACGGTGAATAAGCACGATCGCGTCGTGTTCTGGGGGATGCGCACCTTTAGCGGAAAACTTGAGGCCCATACTCAGCAGATCGAGCGCCCAATCGCTTCCGAGCAAGCGTCCCATGCACGTTTCCGTCTTCGGAAACGAAAGCCGGTCGATCTCATTGTCGTCCCGTAAACGGCTTCCCGCAACTCGTCGGGGTCGCCGAGCGTCCGCATGATATTCGCGGGTGCGGTGGCCATTGGCCGGCTCATTCACAGGCATGGTTTGCGCAAAACGGATAGCGGCTCACGGTAACCTGTGGAACTTTTCTCCTCAAGTGTCGTCGCACCCGCCTGTGCGATGCAAATAATGTCGGGAGAATCCTATGCAGTCCGGTCCGCGCCTTGCCACGGTGCTGAGTTTCGCCCTCGGGTTGTCATTCTGTGCAAACGGTTCAGCGGTGGCCCAGCAGACGGCCCCGCGGCCGAACATCGTCTACATCCTGGCCGACGATCTCGGCTGGAAAGACGTCGGTTTCAACGGATCGGATATCCTTACGCCGAATATCGATAACCTCGCAAATAATGGCGCGCGGTTCAGCCAGTTCTACGTGCAATCGATGTGTACCCCGACACGGGCCGCGTTGATGACCGGACGATATCCGTTGCGTTACGGATTGCAGACACTCGTAATCATGGCCGGGATGAATTTCGGCTTGCCGACCGACGAGTGGCTCTTGCCGCAGGCGCTCGGTACCGCCGGTTACAGGTCGGCCATCCTCGGTAAGTGGCATCTTGGGCATGCCAAGCGCGAATTCTGGCCGATGCAGCGCGGCTTTGAATATCAGTATGGCGCGCAGCTCGGGGAA
>JAEVZN010000287.1 GCA_023392205.1 Pseudomonadota bacterium | reverse complement strand
GACCTGTGCCTTGAAGAAGTCCTTGGCCAGCACGCCGAGGAACAGGAAGTCGAGCGGCAGCATGACGACCAGCGTGGCCAGATAAAGGATGACATAGCGCTTCATAACGGAACCTCGCGGCGTCGATTGCGTCGGGCTGCAACGACTTTCGGCAGCCGGCTGGCGAAAGAGTTACGCCCCTGCGTGGAAAAGGTTTCGTGGCCCCTCACCTTTCATGTCACGGCCGTTTGTGGCAAGCGACAGCCATTGTCGCCCGACAGGTCATCGCCATGCGCCAGGATCAGCCACCACCCTTCGCACAGACACTCGGTATCGTCGTCACGCATTACGGCAAGGACCGCATCGCCGCCGAACTGACGGTGCGGCCCGAACTCGGCAACCGCAACGGCAACATGCATGGCGGCGCGGTGATGGCACTCGCCGACGATCTCGGCGGCGCGGCCACCATTGTCAATCTGCCCGAAGGCGCGACCACGGCGACCATCGAGAGCAAGACAAATTTCTTCGCCGCCGTGGCGGTTGGCGACGTCGTGACTGCCGAATGCACGCCGCTGCATCGCGGACGCACCACCATGGTCTGGCAGACCCGCATCACACGCGGCGACGGCAAGCTCGCGGCCATCGTCACGCAGACGCAACTCGTGATCGCCGGCCACTTCGGAAGCAATAATGGCTGACGCGCCGACCCTCGTCTGGTTTCGCGACGATCTGCGCCTTGCGGATCATGCTGCGCTGACGGCCGCAACGCGCCGCGACGCGAAGCTGGTCTGCGTCTATCTGCTCGATGAAGAAAGCACCGGCATGCGGGCGCATGGCGGCGCGTCGCGCTGGTGGCTGGCACAATCGCTTCGCGCGCTCGATGCGTCGCTGCGCAAACTGGGGCAGCACCTCATCCTTCGTCGCGGCAAGGCCGAGACGGTCATTCCCGCGCTCACCGCAGAGACGGGCGCGACGCATGTCTACTGGAACCGGCGCTATGACCGACCGGGCATGGCCGTGGACGATGCGGTGATCGCGGCCTTGCGCAAGACGAAAATTACAGGCGGCACGTTTCCGGGCAATTTGCTCGCCGAACCCGCGCGGATCAAAACGCAGGATGGCGGGCCGGTGCGCGTCTTCACGCCATTCTGGAAGCGCGTGCTGGCGCAAGGCGATCCACACACCCCGCTGCCGGCGCCACGCAAGCTGCCGCCCCCGCCTTCGGGTGTTGCGAGCGACGGCCTGGAGAGCTGGAAGCTCGAACCCACGCATCCCGACTGGGCCGGCGGATTACGCGAAAGCTGGACACCGGGCGAAGCGGCTGCGCGCGAGCGGCTGGCCAACTTCCTCGACCATATCCAGGGCTATGCGAATGATCGCGACCGCCCCGACAAGCCCGCCACCTCCCGGCTCTCGCCCTACCTGCGCTTTGGCGAGATCAGCCCGGCGGAAGTTTTTCTGGCCGCACGCTTCGCGGCGGATAGCGGCGCACCGTCGCGCGATGTCGCGAAGTTTCTGAGCGAACTCGGCTGGCGCGAATTCTCCTACCATCTGCTGCATCATTTCCCCGATCTGCAGCACAAGAACCTGCAATCGCGCTTCGATGCATTTCCCTGGCAAAGCGACGATGGGGCGCTGAAAGCCTGGCAGACCGGCCGCACCGGCTATCCGCTTGTGGATTCGGGCTTGCGCGAACTCTGGCATACCGGCTGGATGCATAACCGCGTGCGCATGGTGGTGGCGTCGTTCCTGATCAAGCATCTGCTGATCGACTGGCGCATTGGCGAAGACTGGTTCTGGGATACGCTGGTGGATGCCGATCCGGCCAACAACACCGCAAGCTGGCAATGGGTGGCGGGATCGGGAGCCGATGCCGCGCCCTATTTCCGTGTCTTCAATCCATTCCTGCAGGGCGAGAAATTCGATCCGGATGGCGTGTATGTACGGCGCTGGGTGCCCGAACTGGCCGGATTGCCAAACGCCGTCATTCACAAGCCGTGGATGGCAACGGACCAGCAACTGGCCGATGCGGGCGTGAAACTCGGCACGGATTACCCGCACCCCATCGTCGATCACGACACCGCGCGAAAACGCGCGCTGGCCGCCTTCGACCGGATCAAGAACTGACGGCCACGTTGCGCCGCGCACTGACCAGAAACACCGCGACCGCGCAGACCGCCATGCCCGCAATCGCCAGCATGTTCAGCGTCTCTTCGAACATCAGCCAGGCGATCACGGCGGTGACGCCGGGGACCAGATAGAACAGGCTTGCCAGGCGTGCAGCGGAGATGCGGCGGATCAGCCAATACATCAACGCGATGGTCAGCACCGACAAAATGACGGCCGACCAGAACAGCGCGAAGCCGAATTGCCAGGTCCAGTCGACGGCCGATGTTTCGTAGAGCATCGCCGCAATCGCAAACACGGTGACCGACCCCGCATATTGAATGAGATTGCCGGACCGCCAGTCGATGCCGCCGCAATACCGCCGCTGATAGAGCGTGCCGAGCGAGATACCGAGTAGCGACAAGGCGCTGCCGGTCCAGCCAAGTGCCGTTCCGGACAGCGCGATATTGCGATCGTTGAGCACCATCGCAACCCCGACCACGCCGAGCACCAGACCGAGCCATTGCAGCCGCGTCACCCGCTCGCCGAGCCAGCGGCTGGCAATGGTCGAGGTCACGACCGGCTGCAATCCGGGAATGAGTGCCGAAATCCCCGCCGGCACCCCGTTGGCCAGCGCCACGAAGACCCCACCGAGATACAGCGTATGGACCAGAAATCCGGCGGTCAGGCTGTGCAGCGTCTCGGCGCCAGTCAGCCGGCGCGGCCGCAGCAACATGACCACGACCGCCAATATGCCGACGACAAGAGCCATCCGCAGCGTCAGAAACGTGAACGGCTCCGCATAGGGCAGCCCGAATTTGGCGGCGATGAATCCCGTGCTCCAGAAGAACACGAAGGTCAGCGGCGCCGCGCGCACCGCAAGGTCCAGGGCAGAAGGTTTCACGGCACGTTCCAGCAGGGCCGCCGTCTCTAACGGATCGTTGCGGCAATGTCATTGCGCGGTGCGTTGCAATCGGTGCATGACAGGCAGGAATGAACCGCCCGCCCGGGGCGGCCCAAATCGCAGGAGATCGGGACAATGGACGTCAAGGCAGCGGTGGCAGTCGCGGCAGGCAAGCCGCTCGAAATCATGACGGTGCAGCTCGAAGGCCCCAAAGCCGGAGAAGTGCTGGTCGAAATCAAGGCCACCGGCATCTGCCATACCGACGACTTCACGCTGTCCGGCGACGATCCGGAAGGCATCTTCCCTGCCATTCTCGGTCACGAGGGCGCGGGCGTGGTGGTCGATGTCGGCCCCGGCGTCACGAGCGTGAAAAAGGGCGACCACGTCATCCCGCTCTACACGCCGGAATGCCGGCAATGTCCGTCCTGCCTGTCGCGCAAGACCAACCTCTGCACCGCGATCCGCGCCACTCAAGGCAAAGGCCTGATGCCCGACGGCACCTCGCGCTTCTCGCTCGATGGCAAGCCGCTCTATCACTATATGGGCTGCTCGACCTTCGCGAATTATACCGTGCTGCCGGAGATCGCGGTGGCGAAAGTCCGCGAGGACGCGCCCTTCGACAAGATCTGCTACATCGGTTGCGGCGTCACCACCGGCATTGGCGCGGTGTTCAATACGGCCGGCGTCGAGATCGGCGCCAAGGCGATCGTGTTCGGACTCGGCGGCATCGGGCTGAATGTGATCCAGGGCCTGAAGCTTGCCGGCGCCGACATGATCATCGGCGTCGATATCAACAACGACCGCAAGGCATGGGGCGAGCGCTTCGGCATGACGCATTTCGTCAATCCGAAGGAGATCGGCAAGGACCTCGTGCCCTATCTGGTCGACATGACCAAGACCCCGGCCGACCAGATCGGCGGCGCGGATTATACCTTCGACTGCACCGGCAATGTCACGGTGATGCGGCAGGCGCTGGAAGCCTGCCATCGCGGCTGGGGCGTCTCGGTGGTGATCGGCGTCGCTCCTGCGGGTGCGGAAATCTCGACGCGGCCGTTCCAGCTTGTCACCGGCCGGGTCTGGAAAGGCTCGGCTTTCGGCGGCGCCAGGGGCCGCACCGACGTGCCGCGGATCGTCGACTGGTATATGGACAAGAAGATCCAGATCGATCCGATGATCACGCATATCCTGCCCTTGTCGGACATCAACAAGGGCTTCGAACTGATGCACAAGGGCGAGAGCATCCGGAGCGTGGTCGTCTACTGAGCGAATTGCAGCGCACGTGAAGCTGCGGCTTGTTTCGCCGCAGCGACCGCTTCCGGTCAGGCGACGCGTATCGCGCCCGATGCCGTTTCCAGCTTCTGGATCTCGGATGTGAATTCCTTGACGCGTGCGCGGATGGTGCCCGCCTGACCGGTCACATCGCGCGCGGCATCGCCGAATTGCGTGACCGCCATCGCGCTTTGTTCGGACACCTGTTCGATCTGCGCCACCGCCTGCGCGAGATGGTTCACGCCAATGGCGGCGGCATTCACATTGCCCGCGATCTCGCGCGTCGCAATCGCCTGCTGCTGTACGGCGGCGGCGATGCGCGTCTGCGACGAATCCAGTTCGCGGATGGTGCGTCCGATCGACTGGATCGCCTCGACCGAACGGCTGGTGGTCGACTGGATCGCGGTGATCCGCCGCGCGATGTCCTGCGTGGCGCGTCCGGTCTGACCGGCCAGTTCCTTCACTTCCTGGGCCACGACGGCGAACCCGCGTCCGGCATCGCCCGCCCGCGCCGCCTCGATGGTCGCATTCAGCGCCAGCAGATTGGTCTGGCTGGCGATCGCACTGATCAGATCGGTGACCTTGCCGATCTCGTCGGCCACGGCTGCGAGGTCATCGATGGTTACACTCGCCATCTGCGCTTCGGACACGGCCTGATTGGCGAGTTGCAGCGACTGCGCCGCATTGGTTTCCACCTCGGTGATGGTCATGGCCAGTTCGTCGCCGGCCTGCGCGGCGCGACGCACCTTCATCGATGTATCGTCGGCCGTGACTATCGCCGTGGCGGTCTGCGCATTCGAGCGTTCCGAAGCCGCTCCGAGGCTGTCGGCATTGCGGCGCAGAACTTCGGACGCGTCGTGCAGGATCGCGATGGAATGCGTCATCTCCTTCTCGAAGACCTGCATGACCTCCTCGACCGCCTGCGCACGGTCGCTGGTCACGTTCAGTTCGCGGCTGCGGTCGTCGAGCACGTCCTGCAGCTTCGCCGCTGCTCTCACGGCCGCCTGACGTCCGGTCTCGGCCTGCTGGAAGGCCGTGCGGATCGTCCAGGCGATACCGGCCAGCATGATGGTTTCGATCACCACCACGAAGGCATGCAGGGCGACCCGGCCGAGATCGGTGCCGCCCGGATACAGGGCCGCGGGGTAAAGATGATTGAAGCCGAGATGCTGAACCGCGATCAGCGCCGCGGCAAACACAAGTATGCGCAGGTCGCAGAAGCCGGACAGCATCGCCAGAACGGCAAAATAGTAGAAATGGGCTTCCACCTGCCAGGGATGCCCTTTCATCAGGAACACCATCAGCGAGGTCTGCGCGATCAGCGTCACCGCCAGCGCTGCGCCGACGGCGGTCGGCGGCCGCCGCAGCACCAGCATGAGCACCGGAGCAGCAGCCAGGATCAGGGCGAAAAAAGTTACCGGCAGCGTGGCGAAATCACGCGACCATGCCAGTAGGCCGATCACCGGCACATGCACGAGAGAAAGAATGCTGAGTGCAATCGCGACGATGCGCTGCAAATCGTCGAGGGAACGGACCGGCGTCATCGTCCGCCTCCGGACGTGAAACAACCCGCCAGCGCCAGCGGATCGAGGGTGAACCAGGCCCCCTGCTCGGAAAGCCTCTGCGCAAAATCGCCCGTCGCAGCGGACGGAGCCGCCACTACGATGAACGGCAGACCGCCAAGCCGGACGATCCGCGCACCGGCCGCGGCCACGCGCTGCGTCGCAAGCTCGGCACGCGTCCAT
>JAEVZN010000040.1 GCA_023392205.1 Pseudomonadota bacterium | reverse complement strand
GAGGGGGCGGGGGGCGTTCCCTTGACACATCCCAGGCATCACGCCACCTAACGGAGGCGAACGGATCGCGTACGAAAGTGTCTCTACGCCGGGCTGGGTTCGTACCCACCCTCGTGCCAGCCTCCGAATTCCGGTCTGGCGCCCACCCGGTATCCCCAGCACTCCGGCAGGTTGCGCATGAAGCGGACCGCAAGGAGGGGCACAAGAACAAGGACTGACGGGCCATGACAACTGCCAATAAGCCGCGCCCACCTCTGATCGCAGGCGAAACACGGGCCTTCCCGGTTTTGCCGTTGCGCGACATCGTCGTTTTTCCCCACATGATCGTTCCGCTCTTTGTCGGCCGCGAAAAGTCGATCAAGGCGCTCGAAGAGGTCATGCGGTCGGACACCTTCATCCTCCTGGCGACGCAGAAAAACGCCTCCGATGACGATCCGGCCACCGACTCGATCTACGAGATCGGCACGCTGGCGAGCGTGCTGCAATTGCTGAAGCTGCCCGACGGCACGGTGAAGGTGCTGGTCGAGGGCGCGCAGCGCGCCAAGGTCCTGAAATACACCGACCGCAACGAATATTTCGAAGCGGATGCCGTCGTACTCGAAGACAATCTCGGCGAGAGCGTCGAGGCGGAAGCGATGGCGCGTTCGGTCGTGACCGAGTTCGAAAACTACGTGAAGCTGAACAAGAAGGTGTCGCCGGAGGTTGTCGGCGTCGTTCAGCAGATCGAGGATCGGGCGAAGCTTGCCGATACGATCGGTTCGCATCTGCAGGTCAAGATCTCCGACAAGCAAGCTCTGCTGGAGATGCTCAGTGTACCGGAGCGCCTGGAAAAGGTGCTCGGGCTCATGGAGAGCGAGATTTCCGTTCTGCAGGTCGAGAAGCGCATCCGCACGCGCGTCAAGCGCCAGATGGAGAAGACCCAGCGCGAGTATTATCTCAACGAGCAGATGAAGGCGATCCAGAAGGAGCTGGGCGACGAGGACGGCAAGGACGAACTGGCCGATCTCGAAGACAAGATCAAGAAGACCAAGCTCTCCAAGGAAGCTCGCGAGAAGGCGCAGCATGAATTGCGCAAGCTGCGGCAGATGTCACCGATGTCCGCCGAGGCGACGGTCGTGCGCAACTATCTCGACTGGCTGCTGTCGATCCCGTGGCAGAAGAAGACCAAGGTCAAGAAGGACCTCAATCTGGCGCAGGAGATTCTCGACGCCGATCACTTTGGCCTGGAGAAGGTCAAGGATCGCATCGTCGAATATCTCGCCGTGCAGCAGCGGGCAAACAAGCTGACCGGGCCGATCCTGTGTCTGGTCGGGCCTCCCGGCGTCGGCACGACCTCGCTCGGCAAATCGATCGCCAAGGCGACGGGTCGCGAATTCGTGCGTGTGTCGCTTGGCGGCGTGCGCGACGAAGAGGAGATCCGTGGCCATCGGCGGACCTATATCGGTTCGATGCCCGGCAAGATCATCCAGTCGATGCGCAAGGCCAAGTCGTCGAATCCGCTCTTCCTGCTCGACGAGATCGACAAGATGGGTGCCGATTTGCGTGGCGATCCGTCATCGGCGTTGCTCGAAGTTCTCGACCCGGAGCAGAACGGGACCTTCAACGATCATTACCTCGAGGTCGATTACGACCTGTCGAGCGTGATGTTCGTGACCACCGCGAATACGCTGAACATCCCTGCACCGCTGATGGATCGCATGGAGATCATACGGATTGCGGGCTACACGGAGGACGAGAAGCTCCAGATCGCACGCCGGCACTTGCTGCCGCATGCGATCAGCAAGCATGGCTTGACGCCGAAGGAATGGTCCATCGACGACGAGGCGTTGCTCACGGTCATCCGTCGTTACACACGGGAAGCCGGCGTCCGTAATCTTGAGCGGGAATTGTCCACCCTGATCCGCAAGGCGGTGAAGGAGTTGACGCTCTCGAAGAAGAAGGCGGTCGCGGTCACGGCCAAGGAGCTTGGCGATTATCTCGGCGTGCCGAAATATCGCTATGGCGAAGTGGAGGATGTCGACCAGATCGGCGTCGTCACCGGCCTGGCCTGGACTGATGTGGGCGGTGAGCTGCTCACCATCGAAGGCACATCGATGCCCGGCAAAGCCAAGATGACGGTCACGGGCAATCTTCGCGACGTGATGAAGGAATCGATTTCGGCGGCGGCGTCCTATGTCCGCTCTCGTTCGATTGCACTTGGCATTGAGCCGCCCTTGTTCGAACGGCGTGACATTCACGTCCACGTTCCGGAGGGGGCGACGCCCAAGGATGGTCCTTCGGCAGGTGTCGCAATGGTTACGGCGATCGTATCGGTCATGACGGGCATTCCCGTTCGCCGGGACGTGGCCATGACCGGCGAGATCACCTTGCGCGGTCGCGTGCTTCCGATCGGCGGCCTCAAGGAGAAACTGCTCGCGGCTTTGCGGGGAGGCATCAAGACTGTGCTGATCCCCGAGGAGAATGCGAAGGATCTCGCCGACATTGCCGAGAACGTGAAGAGCGGACTTGAGATCTTGCCGGTGTCGCGGATGGATGAGGTGCTGGCGCAAGCGCTGGTGCGCAAGCCAGAACCGATCCAGTGGGAAGAGCCTCCGGCAAAGCCCGCCGACAAGGTTGCGGAAGATGACGGTTCGGCTTTGACCGCGCACTAAACGGCCCGGATCGGGACATTTCAGACGGCGGCGTCTACAAAGGCGCCGCCGTTTGATTTTCCGCAGGCGGCAGCGTATGCAGCATGATCTCACGGCGACGTCTGCGCCCGTGGGCGGTTAGCTCAGTTGGTAGAGCATCTCGTTTACACCGAGAGGGTCGGCGGTTCGAGCCCGTCACCGCCCACCACTTTTCCCAATTTCAACACGATCGTCGCAACGCCTTCGAGCGCATAGGGCTGCATCCAAAAGTTATATTATTTCATAATTGCAACCTATGGGTTTGCCTGCTAGGCTTTGTGACCGTCGGTTCTGTCGGGGAGGAGCTGAAGCAATGCAGGGTGTCGATCACGCGGAATTTCTGGCGTCGCTTCGCGACATTCGAGCGGAGGTGGAGAAGCATGTCGGGGCGCTGCCGCGATACCGGGCGCTGACCGCCATCGACCGTACGCTTGAGGAGTTTCACGGCCTCGATGATGTCGCAACGCCACTGATCGCTCTCGGGGAGAGCTTGCGTGAGCGGTTGAACGAAACTGCTGAGTATCGCGCCTGGAATGCCATCAGATCCATCGGGCCTGAATTGACGACCGTGCTCGACTTTCTCGCGCAACGAGGCAGGGGGCATGTGTCCGAGGATCAGGGTGAATCGCCAGGCGATGTCTATTGGTCAGCCTCGGGTCCCTCGGCGAGCGATGTCGAGCCCAGGCCGGTAGCATCTGCTGACAATGCGGAGATGGCTTCCGCGTCCGTCGCCGGTCATGACACGCTGGTGCCAGGCGGGGATGACGCTAAGTCCGAACCGTTTGCTCAGCGATCAGATGAGGACGTCGAGATTGCGGTTGTCGTGACGAATGGCAAGGGCGCAGACGTTCAATCGCACATGGGACTCAATGGTGCACGGGATTTCAGGACGGACGCCGAAGCTTCGACTGACGAAGCTTCGCGTAGCGAGGTCTCCAGCGACGAATCTCTGGGTGGCTGGCATGCGACGGCGGCGACATTGGCGGACGCTGCGGGTACGGCCGGAGAATTCAAGATTCCGCCGTCGCAAGTGAACGAATTTGCGTCGACGCGAGCCGAGCGCCCGCCACCGACCTTTGCTGAAAGTCTCTCGCAGAGGATGGCGCAAGCTCTGGTATCGACTCCGCGCGATGCTTCGCAGGCTGATGAGCGATTGCACGCCGGCGACAGTCACGCTGAGGAAGCCGATCCTGAAGCGATGCATGAGGCAGCGCAGACGTCCTCAAAGGCCGGACGCGCAGCCTGAGCGCTTGCGCCGAGCATTTGTGGGGCAGATCCGGTCGGCGTCCGGATTTGCCGTGAATGAGACCAGAAACTGACGGAGGCACAGCGATGATGGGGAGTGCAGCATTCTCTCATGACGATGACGATCCGGAGCGGAGCACGCGGGAGGCCCTTGCCGGCAACGGCGGGGCGGCAGCCTATGCGGCCACGATGGATGCGCAGGTTCGCACGCAATCGGACCATCTTTCCAATGCGGCGCCGTTCGATGACGACGATTGTCCGTCCGACATGCGGACCAACGGTATTCGTTCTCTGGTCGCGCAGTCCGACCGCCACGGACGCTGCACGAAAGCGGCGTCGGATTGCCTGGAAAAAATGACCGGCCTTGCGCGCGAATTCAATCACCGGACCGTCGGCGTCGCCCATCTGATCATCGCCATGACACTGGTCCCGAGTGCCGCGCGGCAATTCCGGCTGCGCCATATCGATGTCGAACACGCTTTCCGCCAGGCGATGCTGGCGCTGATAGATATGCAGCGGGTCGCGCCCGGTGAGGCGATTGCCGAATTGTCGTCGGACGAATTGCTTGCGGTCCTCAAGCTCGCCGACGAAATCGCGAAGAACCGCGACAATCAGCCGGTATCGGTCGACGATCTGCTGACCGCGTTGAACAACCTCCCTCCGAACACGCCTGCCGCCCAGCCGCTTCGCGGTACGGCCGAGCCGCCGCTCGATCTGAAATCCGAGCTTGAGACCTTCGTTTCAAATGTCGGCCAGACCATCCGCGAGATGATCCATCAGACGCCGGCGCCGGTTGTGGATCCGCAACTCGGCCGAGACATCGCCGATCTGCGCGCGCTCATTCAGCAGCGTGACGCGGCGATGGAACGCCTCATCCTCAGCCAGTTTTCGGAATTGCGAATTCGCTTCGCCGAAGAACGGCAAGCGACGCCGGCTCCCGCGGGCGATGCTGTCACGCATGTGCCAACCGAGGCGGACCAGCCGGGCTGGCTGCGCAACGTATTCGGCAGCAGCCGGCCCTGACGCAAATAGCACCGGCGCGTTGGCCCATCGTCTGGCCGGCATTTAGTTAAAGCGGATGGCCTGCGTGAAGGCCAGCCGCGTCTGCGTGATCGCGGCCGGGAAGGGCGGCATGGGCTGAGCGCGCGCGATCATGGCCAGCGCCTCGGCATCCAGATTGCGCGATCCGGAGGATCTGGCCAGGCTGCGCGAAACCACACGGCCGTTCCGGTCCACGGTGAAGGTCACGACGGCGGTACCGCTGCCACCGCCAGCCGGCGGCCGCTTGAAGCGCTGCAGATGCGCACTCAGGATATTCCGGTATTGCGGAATCGCCGTGCGCGATGCGGCGCTGCCGGGGTTCGGGGCGGCTACGGCACGCGAACGCTTGGCAAGTTTCGGATTGGAGGTCGGCCGCGCGACCGATTGCACCTGCCTCTTCTCGGGTTTCTTTGTGGGCAGGGGCGGGGGATCGGGCATCGGCTCTTC
>JAEVZN010000603.1 GCA_023392205.1 Pseudomonadota bacterium | reverse complement strand
TCAGGTCGGCGGAGACGCCCTGCGGCATGAAATAGGTCGGGATCGAGGCCATCGGGTCCATGAACCACGCCCCGCCCGATGCGCCGATGCCGACACGGCTCATCGATTCCACACCGCCGCCGATGGTCATCTGATGCTGGCCGCTCATCACCTCGGCGGCGGCAAAGTTGATCGCATCGAGGCCCGACGCGCAGAAGCGGTTGATCTGGATGCCCGGCACCTTGTCGCCGTAACCCGCGAGCAAAGCCGAGATGCGCGCCACATCGCCGCCGGCCTCGCCGATCGGATCGACGCAGCCCATCACCACATCGTCGACCAATTCGGGGTCGAGATTGTTGCGCTCGCGCAGGCCGCGCAGCACCTGTGACGCCAAATTTACGGTGGACACTTCGTGCAGGGAGCCGTCCACCTTGCCGCGCCCCCGCGGCGACCGGAGGTGGTCGTAGATGAAGGCGTCGGTCATGGGGATCTCCGGCATTCTGGGTCCGGTGCGGACCGGACGGCAGATTTGACAGGGCGGCGGCCTCGGCTGGGCCTTCATATAATCACAGCGCCGGAAATTTTGCAGGCGCGGCCGGCCCGGTTTCTCTCGCCCGGACCGATATTCGCGCTATACACCCACCCCTCATGGCACCCCTGATCCAGCTTCGCGACATCGCCCTCACCTTTGGCGGAACCCCGCTGCTCACCCAAGCCGAATTGTCGGTCTCGGCCGGCGAGCGGGTCTGTCTGGTCGGGCGCAACGGCTCGGGCAAATCCACGCTTCTGAAAATTGCCGCGGGCATGATCGAGTGCGACAGCGGCTCGCATTTCATCCAGCCCGGCGCCACCATCCGTTACCTGCCGCAGGAGCCGGATTTCTCCGGCCATGCCACCACATTATCCTATGTCGAGGCGGGGCTGGCACCCGGCGACGAGCCCTATCAGGCGCGCTATCTGCTCGAACAGCTCGGCCTGACTGGCGAGGAAGACCCCGCGCATCTGTCCGGCGGCGAGGCGCGGCGCGCAGCCTTGGCCCGCGTGCTCGCCCCGCAGCCGGATATCCTGCTGCTCGACGAGCCGACCAACCATCTCGACCTGACCACCATCGAATGGCTGGAAGCGGAACTGAAAAGCAGCCGCTCGGCTCTGGTCAGCATCAGCCATGACCGCCGCTTCCTCGACAACCTGTCGCGCATCACGGTGTGGCTGGATCGCGGGCGCACGCGGCGGCTGGAGGTGGGCTTTCGCGACTTCGAGGCCAAGCGCGACGAAATCCTGGCCGAAGAGGAACGCGACCAGCACAAGCTCGACCGCAAGATCGCTGCCGAAGAACACTGGGTGCGCTACGGCGTCACCGCCCGCCGCAAGCGCAATGTGCGCCGCATGGCCGAATTGCAGGCTCTTCGGCAGACTCGTAACGATTATCGCGGCAGCGTCGGCAAGGCGAGCATCACCGCCGCCGAGGCCGACAAGTCCGGCACGCTGGTGATCGAAGCCAAGCACATCTCGAAAAGCTATGACGGCCGCCCGATCGTCACGAATTTCTCCACCCGCATCAACCGCGCCGACCGCATCGGCATTGTCGGACCCAATGGCAGCGGCAAGACCACTTTGCTGTCGCTTTTGACCGGCACGCTCAAGCCCGACGAAGGCAGCGTGCGGCTCGGCGCCAATCTGGAAATGGCGAGCCTCGAACAGGATCGCGACAGCCTCAATCCGGACTGGACGCTGGCCGAGGCGATGACCGACGGCAAGGGCGATACGGTCACGGTCGGCGGCCAGACCAAGCATGTGGTCGGCTATATGAAGGTCTTCCTGTTCAGCCCGGAACAGATCCGCACGCCGTTGCGCGCGCTGTCGGGCGGCGAGCGCGGGCGGCTGATGCTGGCGCGCGCGCTGGCGCGGCCCTCCAACATCCTGATGCTGGACGAACCGACCAACGATCTCGATCTGGAAACGCTGGATGTGCTGGAGGAAACGCTCGGCGATTATGCAGGCACCGTGATCCTGATCAGCCATGACCGCGACTTCCTCGACCGCGTGGTCTCCGCCGTGATCGTGCCGGAAGGCAACGGCGTGTGGGCGGAATATGCCGGCGGCTATTCCGACATGCTGGTGCAGCGCGGGGCCGATATCGCCTCGACCCGACCGGTGCGCATGCAGGGGGTGAAGGAGGACAAGTCCGCGGCCACACCGCCGGCCTCGAAAGCGCAGAAGAAGAAACTGTCCTTCAACGAAAAATATGCGCTCGACAATCTGCCCAAGCAGATCGCCAAGCTCGAAGCCGAGATCGCCCGCCTGCAGAATGTGCTGGCCGCGCCCGACCTCTACACGCGCGACCGCAAGGCCTTCGACACTGCCAGCGCCGCGCTTGCCAGGGCGCAGGAGGAACTGACCGGCGCGGAAGAAAAATGGCTGGAACTGGAAATGCTGCGCGAGACAATCGAAGGCGTGTGACCGCGCTGTCCCTCACCTCCGTAATGCGGCCATGATGTGCAGTCATTTGTTGGTACATGACATCCGCATCGCGTCGCGGATCGAAGTTCCGGCATATTCCATATGACCATCGCCAAGGCCTTCCCGCTCAGCCGCCGCACATTGCTGGCCGGTAGCGGCGCATTTCTGCTCGGCGTCTCCGGCGTGCGCGCCGCCGGCCCGGAGGTGATTGTCCGCAGCGATCTCGACATTGAATTTTCAAGCCAGAAGGTCAACGGCACCTTCGCGCTCTTTCAGCCCGCGCAGGACCGCCTCACGCTGGTCAATCCGGTGCGCGCCGAACAGCGTTTCGTTCCGGCCTCCACCTTCAAGGTGCCCAACAGCCTGATCGCGCTGGAGACAGGCGCCGTGCGCAATGCCGACGAAGTCATTCCCTATGGCGGCAAGAAGCAGCCCTTCCCCGCCTGGGAAAAGGACATGCCGATGCGCGAGGCGATCACGGCCTCGGCCGTGCCGATCTATCAGGAACTGGCGCGCCGCATCGGCTTCGACAATTACCGCATCTGGCTGGAAAAGCTCGATTACGGCAACCAGCGGCTTGGCACCAATCTGGAGAATTTCTGGCTCGACGGGCCGCTGGAAATCAGCAGCGTCGAACAGACCCGCTTTCTGGCGCGGCTGGCGCGCGGCGAGCTTCCCGCCTCCGAGCGCGCGCAGACTATCGTGCGCGAGATCCTCAGGCTTGAGGAGAGGAACGGCGCAATTCTCTACGGCAAGACCGGCTGGCAATTCTCGTCGAAGCCGCAGCGCGGCTGGTGGGCGGGCTGGGTCAATCGCGGCGGACAGGTCGCCAGCTTCTGTCTCAACATGGACATGACGCACGCCGTCGATGCCGGCAAACGCCTCGCCATCGGCCGCCGGATGCTGGAGCGGCTGCAGGTCTATTGAGTTACATCAGCCCCAATGTGATCAGCGCCAGCACCGCATAGCGCAATGTCTTGGCGATCGCGACCAGCACCAGAAAACTCCACAGCGGTTCGCGCAGGAATCCGGCCGCGACCGTCAGCGGATCGCCGATCACCGGCACCCAGCTCATCAAGAGCGACCAGCGTCCGTAGCGCCGGTACCAGCCCTGCGCCCTGTCGAGATGTTCCTGCGAGACCGGAAACCATGTGCGGTCGCGGAAATGTTCGGCCGAGCGGCCGAGAATCCAGTTCACCACGGAACCCAGAATGTTGCCCGCACTCGCCACCGCTACCAGAAGCCACGGAATGAAATTGCCGGAGACCAATAATCCGACCAGCGCCACTTCCGAATGTCCGGGCAGCAGCGTGGCCGAGACAAAGGCCCCCGCAAACAATCCGGCATAGGCGGCGATGTCGATCGTCATGCAGGCGTCGCAGACGCGCGCGCCAGCCATTGCACCGCGCCATCGCCTGAAGCCGCACCGGTCGCGAAACAAGCCTGCAAGAGATAGCCGCCGGTCGGTGCCTCCCAGTCCAGCATCTCACCGGCGACAAAGACACCGGGCCGCTCTTTGAGCATGAAGGAATCGTCGATGGCATCGAAGCGCACCCCGCCGGCCGTGGAGATCGCCCGCGCGATGGAAGCCGTGCCGGTCAGTTTTACGGGCACGGCCTTGAGCAGCGATGCCATCGCGCCGGGGGCGAGCGTTGAGAGCTTTCCGGCGCTTGCCTCCTGCGCCAGACCGATGGCGGCGGGCGACAGATTGAGCGCCTTGCGCAGAAATGTGGAGAGCGATTGCTTGCCGCGCGAGGGGGCCAGACGGGTGGCCACCTCCGCCTGCGTCAGATCGGGTACGAGATCGACATTCAATGCCGCGATACCGTCGCGCGCGATGGCCTCGCGCAAATGCGACGACAGCGCATAGATCGCGCCGCCTTCCAGCCCGCTGCGTGTGACGACCGCCTCGCCGCGCACTTTCTCTTTCGAAAACGCCAGCGCCACGGGTTTCAGCGGCGCGCCCTCGAAGCGGTCGCGAAAAACCTCCGACCACGCGACCAGAAATCCGCAATTGGCCGGACGAAGATCTGCGACCGCCACGCCTTCCCTTCGCAGGATATCCACCCATCCGCCATCGGCCCCGAGCCGCGGCCAGCTCGCGCCGCCCAGCGCCAGAATGGTGATATCCGGCCGTGCCGTCGCTTCTCCATCGGGTGTATCGAAGGTCAGCGCGCCGTCATCGCCCCAGCCTGTCCAGCGATGACGAAACGCAAAGCGCACGCCCATCGCATCGAGCTGCCGCAGCCAGGCGCGCAGCAACGGCGATGCCTTCATGCTCTGCGGAAAGATGCGGCCACTGCTGCCTTCGAAAGTCGGCTGACCCAGATCTTCGCTGAACGCGCGCAACCTGGCCGGTGGAAAGGATGCGATGGCGGCGGCCAGATGCGGCTGCGCGCCACCATAGCGCGGCATGAAGCGCGCAAGGTCCTCGCC
>JAEVZN010000481.1 GCA_023392205.1 Pseudomonadota bacterium | reverse complement strand
CGGTCGGAACCGTGTAGCGCGCGATGGGGTCGACATTGGACCAGCGGGTCTGGTTGCTGATCGTCACGTCCTTGGCGAGATCGTATTCGAAGCGCGCGGTGAAGCTGTCGCTGGTCGTGTGATCGAGGTCCGAACGCAGGCCGTAAACGGCATCGCGCGGGGCACCGGCGGCCACGCCGTTGCTCTGGAAATAGGTGGCCAGCCCTGGAATGGTGGCGCCGGGCACGCCCCAATCCGGAAGGTCCTTGCGGCGCAAATGCTCGTAGGCGAACACCGCGCGCGCATTGGTGCCGAGACCGAACGCGATCGACGGTGCGAAGCCGCGCGGATTCATCTCCGCCACCTCTCGGCCGGCGATTCCGCTTTCTTCGAGCACCGCATTGAGGCGGAAGGCCGTATGCGGCGCAATGATGTAATTGGCGTCGGCGGTCGCGCGCTTGCGCGGTTTGGAGGCGTATTGGTCCCACCCATAGCTGACTTCGCCGGCCAGGAAATTCTCCATCAGCGGCGTCTTGGTGACCATGTTGACATAGCCGCCCGGACCGCCGCGGCCGTTATCGGAAGCTGCGCCCTTGAACACTTCCACCCGTTCGACATTGAACATGTCGCGGGTATAGCTGCCGGAATCGCGCGCACCGTCGACGAAAATATTGGCACTGCTGTCGAAGCCGCGCAGCTTGAAATTGTTGGTCGATGTGCCAAATCCGTTCTCGCCGGAATCGAAGGAGATGCCGGGCGTGTTGCGCAGCACTTCGGTCAGCGTGCGCGCCCCCTGTTCGCGGATGATCGCCTGCGGAATGACCGTCACGGTCTGCGGTGTATCCAGGAGCGGCGCGGTCAGCTTCGGCGAGGACGCCGTCAGCGTATTGAACGAGCCGGGCGGCAAGGTCAGGCCGGGCTGCAGGCTTTCCCCGTCCGGCGTCTGCCCGGACACGTCGATCGGATCGAGTGGGACCGCGGGTTGCTGCGCCGAAGTGCTGTCGGACATGGCCGTCCAGGAAAATGCAATACCTGCAGAGAGCGCGGCATGCGTGATCGCACCGCGCCAGACCGGTTCAACACTCGTCGTCATCTTCGTAAAGCCCCCGCTTCAACGTGCGCCTGACGGCGCCTTCCGGAGACGAGATTGCGCGTCACGGCGTACAGCGCAATGAATGTCTTATGGAATATCTCCAGGACTGTGCGCGCGAACGGCGCGACAGTTTAGAATTGGAAAAACCGCAAATGGATTAGCGACATGAAATCAGTACCGCAGCCTCTCACATTTGAGCGGCTTCAATCTGCATCGGCGACTGCGCTACCGATTGTCGCAGGCACATCGCTTGTGAACGCTGTTGCTTCGCACGCGATCCGCGTTGCATCTGATCGCTGCATGCATCACGTCGATGCGGTTTTCATCTTCAAGGTTGTTTGTGTCGATGTTGCGACTGCCCCGCTTTGTCCGCAATGCCATCAGGCGCGTCCGCCGCAGCAAGGCTGTACCCGATGCGCCGCTCTATTTCACATCCCTTAGTAAGAAAAGCGACGACGACTGGCGCGCGGCACTCGGCGAAAGTCCGGAGAATGCAGCGAAATGGGTCTATGCGGCGGCAATCGCCGGGGACAACGACGCGCAGATGCTGTGGGGCCGCATGCTGCTCGACGGCTACGGGACAAAGGCGGACGCGGACGCGGCCTATCGCTGGTTCGGCATTGCCGCCACGCATCGGCGGCCGGATGCCGTCACCATGCTCGGCCGCTGTCACGAACGCGGATGGGGTGTCGCGCCTGACGACACAGAAGCCGCCGCCCTTTATCGCGAAGCCGCCGCAGCAAACGAACCCTGGGCCCTGTTCAACCTCGCCAGTCTGATGCTGGACGGCCGCGGACTTGCGCAGGACCGCGACGGCGCCTTCCGTCGGTTCGTGCAGGCCGCGCTACGCGGCAACAACAAGGCGCCGAACATGATCGGGCATTGCTACGAAAACGGATGGGGCTGTGCGCGCGACCTGTTGCGGGCCGCGCATTGGTACCGGCGCGCAGCCGATGCCGGCGATTTCCGCGGCGCCTACAGGCTCGGGCAATGGGCGCTGGAGGCGGGCCGGATTGACGATGCGCTCACGCATCTGCGCGCGGCCGTCGACAATGCGCCCGCGCCATTCTGCCAAGTCTTCGCGGAGGAATTGCAGGGCCAGCCCGATCCGCGTTTGCGCACGCTTGGCGCCCATGCTTCGGCGCGCGCCGGACGAGTTATGCCAGCTTCTCCGACGGGGGCAGCGTCCGGTAGGCCGCATACGCCCCCCAGCCTGCAATCAGCGCCAGCGTCAGCGAGATGATGGCGTTGTAGCCGGCAAGCGAAAGCCCGAGAAAGCTCCACGGGATTTCGTCGCAACGCACGACATGGATGGTCTTCAGCTTGTCGAGCAAGCCGCCTGCCGTTCCGAGATCGGACAGGCCGCCTGCGCAATCGCGCGGCCCTTCCCAGAATTTCCATTCCACGCCGGCGTGATACGCGCCGAGCCCGGCATTCCACACCATGCCGAGCGCGATCATCGCCAGCGCCGCGACCAGCACCTTGCGCGAGGCGCCGAAATTCAGCCCGAGCAGCACCAGCAGGGCCAGCGGGATCGCGAAATAATAGGCATAGCGCTGTTCGAGACAGAGCGGACAGGGCGGTAACCCCAGCACCAGCTGGAAGAACCAGGCCCCGCCAATGGTCGCAAGCCCGAGCAGCGCAACCGCCGCGGCGGCAAGCTTGGCCGGCTCTTGACGCTTCATGTGGTCGAGGCTGGAGAGGAATTCGCTCATCGGTCCGCTTCAGGGTTCATCGCCGGGCCCGCGCATTCAGGGCAAAGCACAAGCCCCGTCAAGACAAAGCGGCGCGAGCTGGGCGGGTGTTAAAGACGGCCGCTTGCGGGGGACGCGGCTTGCGCTGGCGCTCGCGCGGCAATTCCCGCTTGATCGGCCGCGCCGATCCTCCTATTTCTGCGGCCGGGATGGCGAAAGCATGTCCCCATCGCCCGACAACCTCGCGGCGTTGCCCCTGTGGCGGAACTGGTAGACGCGCCTGACTCAAAATCAGGTGGCCGCAAGGTCGTGCTGGTTCGATTCCGGCCAGGGGCACCAATTTCTTTCATTTAAAACCTTGGTGCCTGCGATTCAGGAGAGCCGCGTCGACGTGTCTTGCGTCCATAGCGGCTCGCCCACACCGAATGGTAGAATTGCACTAACCTAAAAGTAGAATCACCTCGGATTTATAATGAATATTCAATGAACACAGAGCGGTGATTCGACACGTATCCACCGAATTGCTATGTGACTTAGCGTCGCACCAAGTCGTGCCTCTCGAGCAGGAAAGGCGACCAACATGACCAAACTCGTAATCGCATGTGCGTCCGTAGTGACGCTCGCGCTGCTATCGGCATCCGCGCAGGCCCAGCAGACACGCAATGCAAGGCCAGCGTCCGATTACGTGGCATCGCCGTATCTCTACGCACCGCATATGCGCGGAGAGCTTCCGACCACATGGTATGAAAAGGCGATGGCGGACCGGGACAGAAACACTTTCTAGACTGGCCGCGGGACAAGCGGTCAGACCGGTGCCACTTTTCCGAGGCCAGCGATGGAACACTTCTACCGGAAGCGAGACCTGGACCGTCTCAGAGTCCTGAGCTGTCCTGCGACAGCCGAACATCGACGAATCCGGCTGTTGCAACTGATGAACAGGCGATGGCGCCGGTTCTGGATCATGGAATTTCAGGAGCACCCCCGTGAGGATGCTCCGCCTGTCACGCGGCCTGAAAACATCTGGCTGGCGGCCCGGGGGGGGCCGGGGGGGGTGCCCCCGCCGCGGCCCGGGGGGGGGGGG
>JAEVZN010000297.1 GCA_023392205.1 Pseudomonadota bacterium | reverse complement strand
ACGCGAACCGGTATCCACTTCGCCCGAAAACGCTCCAGCGGCGGACCTGGCCGCAATTTGCTACAAACGGATGACCGAATTTTCCATGGCGGCGATGGTGCCGGGCCGGGCGGCCTGCGCCTTCGCGAGAATGGCGTCCATCGCCGAATCGTCGTGTTCAGGCGCGTGGTGGAAGAGGCAGAAGGTCTTGACGCCCGCTGCGTCGGCGAGGCGCATGCCGTCCTGCCAGGTGGAATGGCCCCAGCCCTTTTTCGCCTCGATCTCGTCCTCGGTATAGGCGGTGTCGTAGATCACCAGATCCGCGTTCCTGGAAAAGGCGACCAGCGCGTCGTCGCGGTCCTCGTGGCGGCCTTCATTGTCGGTGAGATAGAGCAGCGAGCGGCCGCCGAAATCAATCCGGTAGCCGGTGGCGCCGCCGGGATGGTCGAGCGCCACGGTATGGATGGCGACCCCGTCGCTCTCCGGAATAGATTCGCCGGCAGTGAAGTCGCGATAATCGATCTCGGCGCGGAAGGTCTCGATGCCGATCGGGAAGAGCGGCTCCTTCATCATGGTCTGCATCACGCCCTTGAGGCGGAAATCCGGCAGCAGGTTTCCGGCCCATAACCGGAACCTGTGCTCGGCCCCATAGAGCGGCGCAAAGAACGGGATGCCGGAGACATGGTCGTAATGGCAATGGGTGAGGAAGATGTCGGTGTCGATCGGGCCGCCGGCCTCCAGAAGCGCGTCGCCGAGCGGGCGCAGGCCGGTGCCGGCATCGAGGATGATCAGCCGGTTACCGCAGCGGACCTCCAGGCACGGCGTATTGCCGCCATAGCGCTGGGTCTCCGGACCGGGGCAGGGAATGGACCCGCGCACACCCCAGAAGCGGATGCTGAATTCCCCCGTCGTCATGTCAGGCCCCGTCAGTCCAGGATCGTGTTCTTGTCATGCTTTCGTCATGGCTATCATGCCCGCACCGGAAGCCAAAGACTCAAAACGTGCATCCTGCACAAGCGATTGTGCATGAGTTGCAGCAAAGCAATGGTTGTACTGGTGTGGCGAGTCGCCTGGTGTCGACGTGTCACTTGGTGTCGAAGGCGAACACGCCGTCCCACGCGTCCGGCGGCGGCGTGACCCGGAAGGTCGCGATGCGCTCGCGGTACATCGCGAAGATCTCCTGCAGACCATGCGTCTCGGGCGCCGATTGCGCCACGTCGAGCGCGCGCATGGCGCCGTCCCAGTCGCGCTTGCGGTAACAGGCGAGTGTCTCCTGCATCTGTGCAGCGAGCGCGCGGAAGCTCTCGCTCTGCGCCACATCGTTGTCGCCGATCAGCGCGAAGACGCGCTCGGGCTCGGTCTTGCCTTTCACGGTGATGAGATCGATCTGCAGCACGGCGAAGCGGTCCTGCACCTTTTCCGCGGTCTTTGCGCCGATGATGATCGGCGTCCCGTAGGATTTCGAGCGGCCTTCGAGGCGCGACGCCAGATTGACCGGATCGCCCAGCACCGAATAATCGAAGCGCAGGTCCGACCCCATATTGCCGACCACGCAGGTGCCGGTATTGATGCCGAGCCCGATATTGATCGGATGATAGGGCCGGCCATCTTCCAGCGCCTCGGCCTCGCGCGCGTGATTGAGGTCGTCCATCCGCTTGAGCATGTCGAGCGCCGATGCGCAGGCATGCGCCTCGTGGTCGGCATCGTCGAGCGGCGCGTTCCAGAATGCCATGATGGCGTCGCCGATATATTTGTCGATCGTTCCCTTGCGCTCGATGATCGCATTGGTGAGCGGCGTCAGCAGCCGGTTCATCAGAAGTGTAAGCCCCTGCGGGTCGTCCTTGAAGCTTTCCGAAATGGTGGTGAAGCCGCGCACATCGCTGAACAGGATGGTCATGTTGCGCACTTCGCCGCCGAGTACGAGCTTCTTCGGCGAATCCGCAAGCTGCTCGACGAGTGCGGGCGAGATATACTGGCTGAAGGCCGAGCGGATGCGGCGCCGGTCGGCCTGTTCGCGGAAGTAATTGATGAAGACCAGCGTCATATAGGTGACGAAGATCGCGATCAGCGGGAAGGTGACATCGAACAGCAGGCCCTGCTGCGTGTAGTAATACCAGGAGCCGGCGGCCATGGCGGCCGCGGTCAGAAAGCCGGACACCAGCAGCGTGGTCGCGCCCACGATCGGTGCGAGCACCACGAAGATCGTGCCGAGAATGGCGGTGGCGACCACTTCGACCCCGACGGCGTAATTGGGACGCGACAGCACCGACTGGGTCAGCGCGTTTTCCAGCACCTGCGCATGGATCTCGACACCCGGCATCGCGTTTTCGACCGGCGTCGCCTTGATGTCGAGCAGCCCCACGGCCGAGGTGCCGATCAGCACCAGCCGGCCCTGGAAGCGGTCGGCCGGCGCGTTGCCGTCGAGCACATCCTTGGCGGAGACGAAGCGGGCCGGATCGTGCGGCGCATAATTGATCCACATCTGGCCGTTTTCGTCGGTCGGCAATTCCAGGCCCGGCACGGCCACCGCGCGAATGCCGACCGCATCGCTGCGGATCAGGATCGCGCCGGAATTGGTCACTGCGCGCAGCATGTCGAGCGCCATGGCCGGCACGATCTGGTCGCCCGCCTTCACGACAAGCGGCACACGCCGGACAATGCCGTCGCGCTCGGGCCGCAGGGTCAGCACGCCGCGTCCGGCCGCCGCCATTTCCAGCACCGGCACGTTGCGCAAGAGGCCCTCGAAGGTGACCAGAAAGCGCGACGGGTCGGGGCCGATGGTGGCCATACCCGTACGCGGCATGTCGGGCGCCGGTGGCGTCGGCGTGATGATCGCGGACTGGCCGAGAATGACCTTCGCGCCTTTCATCGCCTCCGCCAGCACATCGTCGTTGCCCGGCAGCGCGCGCATCTTCTCGCGGATCGTCGCGTCGATTTGTGGCAGCGTATCGGCGACGCGCGCGGGCGACATGCGGTCGGGCTCGGACAGGATGATATCGAAGGCGATGGCGGCGGCGCCCGCGGCCTGCAATCTGCGCACGATGTCGGCCAGCGTCGTGCGCGGCCATGGCCATTGCCCGAGCGCGCCGAGACTGGCTTCGTCGATATCGACGATCACGACCGGCCGCAATGTCGCGACCCTTGGCTTCATCACCTGATAGAAATCGAAACCGCGCAGGCGCAGGTTCTCGATCGAGGGCGGATCCCAGATCCGCAGCGCGACAAAGGCGGCAAGCAGGGCAAAGCCCGCGCTCCGGCGCAGGCCGAACCAGTGAAAAAGACTGAACCGCTTGCCGCTCGCGCCCTTCTGCTCGCGCGCGATGCGGCGCTCCTCGTCGTGGAGACGCTCCTTCGCCTTCGCGCGGAACTCCGCGAGGAGCGCCTTGTCGTCGCCCATCGCCTTGATCC
>JAEVZN010000257.1 GCA_023392205.1 Pseudomonadota bacterium | reverse complement strand
CCCTGAAGGACGTGCCGACGCTCGACGAAGCCGGATTGAAGGGCTTCACATATAATTCGTGGTTCGGCCTGATGGCGCCCGCCGGCACACCGAAGGAGATCGTCGACAAGGTCAATGCCGATACGGTCGCCGCGATGCAGGATCAGGCGCTTCAGGATCGTCTGGCCAAGCAGGGGATCGTGGTCATGACCAACTCGCCTGCGGAATTCGACGGGATCATCAAGGCCGATACCGAGCGCTATACGAAGATCTTCCAGGAAGCCGGCATCGGCGCGAAGTAATTTCCGCAACGCAAGGGCGGTCCGCATGAACTTGCGGGCCGCTTTTTTTATTGCCACTCAGCGCTTGCGGAAGGCGACATAGCCGCCGTCGGCATCGAACAGCATGTCGAAGCCATTCAGCAGATGGAAACTCGTGTTGACGAACACGCGGGTGTCCGACCGCTGCAAATGCGTCCCTTCGGGCGCAAGGCTCGATCCGCCATCCACCGTAAACCGGTAGAGATCGAAGCCATCATCCTTGCCGCCGGCATGGATCGCAACTTCGGTGCCGGGCGCCAGCGTGCCGCTCAGGTCGCCGGCCTGCGATGGCGGCAGGGTGATGAACATCGCGGACACGCCGGTATCCATCAGCATGCTGCCGCAGGCCGCAGGCTGTGTGTCGTTGATGGAAATGCAGGCCGGGAGCGGCGCCCAGTCCGGTTGCGTGTCGGATTGCGCCAGCTTGATGAACCGATAATTGCCGCGTGTGTTGGCACCGGTCAGGCCGACATGCACGCCCGTCGGCGTGAGGATATAACCGCGCCGCCGGTCGGTGCCGCCTTCGATCCGCAGCAGTGGATTTCTGTCCGGCAAACTCTGGCTCTGGTGATCGCCCTCGCGCGCAAATCCGATACCGACCATGGCAATGCCGGTCGGATCGTCATGTGGCGTGCAGTCGCGCGCATTCTCCCAGCATTCGACACGGGTGACGGCCAGCACCGGCATCGGCTCGGTCTGCACGTGGGCACCCTCCTGTCCGGAGAGGCGGACGCGAGTCATCACCCAGCGCCCCACCATGACCCGGCCGGAACTCGAATAGGTGAGGCGGCCGTCACCGATGGAGGGAAGGGCAGCGAAATCCGGAATATAGCGCGCGGCCACCACGATCCCGGTCGAGCCGGAATCGAGCACGGCATTCAGCCGGCGCTCCCCGAACGACAGCCCGATGCGTGGCACGGCGGCGATCTGCCCGTCCTGCGCGTTCAGGTAGCGCAGGAACCGGCCCTCCCGATAGGGCGCATAATCGGGCGGCGAGACCTGCGCCAGCGCAGGCCGTGCCGGCGTGAGCAGGATGAGGGCCAATACGAAGAGGCGGGCAAGGCGGCAGAGCGTGAGCACGGGAACTTCCCCGGTTGCGAAAGCTGTGGGGACGCACCATAACCGGCCCATGTCCACAGACCGTTCCGCCAACGCTTCGATTTGTAACGAATGGCTGCATCCGGCGCGGCACCGGTGCGGCGGGGCATTGCCGTGACCGCGCAGCGCTGGCGATTTTCCGTGGCACCGATGATGGACTGGACCGACCGGCATTGCCGGTTCTTCCACCGCATCATGACGCGGCAGGCGCTGCTCTATACCGAGATGATCACCACCGGCGCCGTGCTGCATGGCGACCGGGCGCGGCTGTTGCGCTTCGATCCGGCCGAGCATCCGGTCGCGTTGCAGCTTGGCGGATCGGACCCGCAGGCGCTGGCGCAATGCGCGCGGATCGCCGCCGATCTCGGCTATGACGAGGTCAATCTGAATGTCGGCTGTCCCTCCGATCGCGTGCAGGACGGCCGCTTCGGCGCCTGTCTGATGGCGGAGCCGCAACTGGTCGGCGATTGCGTGGCGGCGATGAAGGCGGCCGTGCAGATCCCCGTTACGGTCAAATGCCGCATCGGCATCGACGAGCAGGACCCGGAGGAGGCGCTCGACACCCTGACCGCTTCGGTGCGGGCGGCCGGTGTCGACGCGCTGATCGTTCATGCCCGCAAGGCCTGGCTGAAGGGCCTGTCGCCGCGCGAGAACCGAGATATCCCGCCGCTCGATTACGACCGCGTCTATCGGCTCAAGCGGGCGCATCCCGATCTGCCGATCGCGATCAATGGCGGCATTGCCACGATTGAGCAGGCGGCTGCGCACCTGCGCCATGTCGATGGCGTGATGATGGGCCGCGCCGCCTATCAGGAGCCGTGGCTGCTGCTGTCGGTCGATCCGGACCTGTTCGGAACCGCAGCTCCCGTGAGCAGCCCGCGGGCCGCCATTGTCGCGATGTTCCCCTATATCGAGCGGGAATTGTCGGAGGGCGTGCGGCTGCATTCCATCACCCGGCATCTTCTCGGGGTGTTTCGCAGCGTGCCCGGCGCGCGTGCCTTCCGCCGCCATATCGCGACGGAGGCGACAAAGCCCGGCGCCGGCATAGGTGTCCTGCGCGAGGCGCTTGACCTTGTGGTGGACAGTCCGGCCCGGACCATGCACACCGCAGCAGCCTGATCCGGCGCGCCCGCGCCGATTTTCCTGGAGCGCAGACATGTTCGGCATCCCGGCCGGCGAACTCGCCATGCTGGCGGTGGCCATCGTCTTTGGCGGCGTGGTGACCGGACTTCTGGCCGGCCTGTTCGGGGTGGGCGGCGGCGCGGTGATCGTGCCGGTGCTCTACGAAGTCTTCCGGATCATGGGCGTTGCGGAAGAGGTGCGCATGCAGCTTTGCGTGGGAACCTCGCTCGCCATCATCATTCCCACCTCCATCCGTTCCTTTCAGGCGCATCGTGCGCGTGGCACGCTTCCGGTGGAAATCCTGAAAACCTGGATTGTGCCGGTT
>JAEVZN010000159.1 GCA_023392205.1 Pseudomonadota bacterium | reverse complement strand
CATATATCCTGAGCGTATTCGCGTGAGCCTTTTTCAAGTATATTTATATTATAAACGTCGCATACGCGGCGAAGGTATTCAATGCTTTCCTTTTCTGAAAGGCCTGGTAGATCAATCGGAAAGTCGTATGCGCCTAAGCCGACTCTGGTCGTAAATAGAATTTTACTTCCTCTTGGAACGTCGCTTGCAAAGTGACGAATGGCCTCGTCTAGGATCGTTTCAAGGTTGTCGATAACAAGCAGTATCCTGAAGTGGGTAAGCCATTCTTGTATTGCTTTTTGTGGGTCCTCGTTTCCAATATTGTCGATTGCCGACGCAGCGGCACGAAACATGCCTGCCGAATCTCTGATCGCGTTTTCAATTTCGACGATTCCTGTTGCTGTAAGTGCAGTCGTTTTAGCTGTTGTCCAAATGATTGCGTCAAAGTCGGCGCTCAACTCGTTTAATGAATCGTACAGGCCTTTAACAGCTAGGGACGTCTTTCCTAATCCGCCGTCTCCGAGTATTGTGATAATTGGAAAATTACCTTTGAGTGCGCGCTTAAAGCGATCAAGTTGTTCGTTGCGGCCAACAAAGCCGGTGTCGTCGAAGTCAGGGGAGGGGAGATTGTGGAATAGTGGGTCGTTGATCTCTAGCTCAAAATCCTCTTCGAACTCAAATGCGAAGCTTGGATCGCGGCGTAGGGACTTCAATATTTCTCTGGTTCCGGTCCAGTTGAATGGATCAGAGTTTGTCAGTTCATCGGCGAAATTTTTCGTAAATGGTAGATCGTCAAAATCTAAGGGTCTGCCGTGCATCACCCGATTTCGTATCGCGATCAACGTCTCAATTCGTTTGGTGCCTGCTACAATTCGTTTTGTACCATTGTTCAGTCGTGCGCTCCAGCGTTGCAGGGTCTGAAAATGATCGCCAAAATCCATAAAGTGCAGAAGTTCAAAGTCTTTGTCTGAGCTGAGGGCTAAATGCGCACTCTTTCGCATCCGATCTTGAGCATTTTGAAGGAGCTGTTGTGGAAACAATTCTGATACATTTGCGTCCGACAGAAGTGTCGACGAAATCAAAATACGAGCGTCGTTCTCTATTGACGAGACGATCGCGTATAAGGTTAGTCGCTGCTGGCTTACTATCGACGTTGTCATTCTTAAAATTCTCGATAATGAATTGGGCTGCCATGCTATACGATCTAAGGTTGTATTGCGCTATCCGATTTTTCCGCTATGGAATTTTATCGCCGTGACGTGAGCGAGTGTCTAAAGCGGCGTCACCAGATTCTGCAATCTGGTTTCCTTCACCGCGTCGAGCAGCCGCCTGTCGGCGGTCACCAGCGGCGCGTTCTCGCGCTCCGCAGGCGCCAGATAGAAGCAATCGTAGATCGGGTGCCGCAGCTCGATGGCGAGTTCAAGCGCGCGCGTGTGCAACGCTTCGCTCGGCACGAGCTCGTCGAAGGGGACGAGCAAGGACCGAAGTGCCGCAACGGCGTCCTCTCGCGCGACATCGCCACGTCGCACCGCTTTCCAAAGGGCGTTGCCGACTTCCGCGGCGAGCAGGGATGGAGCGATCAGGCGCGGCGCGTCGCGCAACGCGTTGGCGCGATCCGAGCCGTCCTCGGCCAGCACCCATTTCGTCGCGACGCTGGCGTCGACAACAAGTGTCAACGGTACCGCTCGTCGTTGTCACGCCATTCCCGGATATCGGCGGTGGAGACGCCCGATACCTTTCCAATCTTCGCGCGGATGCGGTCGATTTCCGCCCAGGCCTCTTCCTTGGTAGGCTTCGCGGCCGCAGTCAGCGCCTCGCGGGCAAGTTCGTTGACCGATTTGCCCTCGGCCCTGGCCTTCGCCTTCAGCCGGTCGGCGATGGCCTGATCGACGTTGCGCACCAGAATGTCCACCACGGCTGCGCCCTCGCGTGATATCAGTGTGATATCAATCTGGTGCGGGGCGGCGTTTTTGTCAATCCGGCGACATCCTCCCGACACATCCCGGCTCCAGACAGCGCGCGGCCTGCCATTGCGCTTTGCGCGGGCTGAGGCCATTCATGCCGGGTATCGATCAAAGGAGAAACGACCGATGCGCAGCCTTTCACGACGTCACCTGATGGCCGCCTGCGCGGCTATCGCAACCATGAGCATCGTGTCCGCAGGAATCCTGTCCATGACCGACGACGCCTCCGCCCAGTCCGCAAAGCCCGTGACCACGGCGTCCGGTCTGCAGATGATCGACACGCAAGCCGGCACCGGTGCGCAGCCCAAGAAGGGCCAGACCGCGGTGGTGCATTACACCGGGTATCTCAACAATAACGGCGCCAAGGGAAAGAAATTCGATTCCTCGGTGGATCGCGGGCAGCCGTTCGAATTTCCGGTCGGCGCGGGCCGCGTGATCGCGGGCTGGGACGAGGGCGTGGCCACGATGAAGGTCGGCGGCAAGCGCACGCTGATCGTGCCGCCGCAACTCGGTTACGGCGATCGCGGCGCGGGCGGGGTGATCCCGCCGAATGCGACGCTGATCTTCGATGTCGAATTGCTCGGCGTGAAGTAACGGCTTAATAGCAGACGAGAGAAGACGAGAAAAAAATGCGGGCGCCTGGCGCCCGCATTTGTGTTTTGGCTTCGGTCAGTCCGGCGTCGGCACCGGCGCGGTCTGGCCGCGCGGCGGGCTTGCGCGCATCGGCTCGGGTTCCCGCGCCGGAATGTTCACGGGACCCTCGCCGGGCGCGCGGTTTTCGGCGCCGGGCACATTCGCGCCTGTCTGCGGGGCCTGCGGATCGTCCGTCGCGGGGATCGCGCTGCCGGTGGTTTCAGGCGGCTGAGCTTGAGTGGCATCCGGGGCGGGTGCGGTCTCGACCTGCGCGGTCTGCTGCCGCGGCACCGGCTCGTGCTGCGAATTCAGGCCGATCACAGTCACGGCGATCACCGTCACGCAGGCAACCACAGTGAAGGTGATTTGCCAGATGCTGGCACGGCCGCCATGCGACAATTCGAGTTGCGGGTCCGCCTGCGGCGGCAGACCGGGATCGGGGCGAGCCATGGCCGTCTCCGTAAAATAGAGCTGTCGAAAAAAAACCTCACCGGATCAATGCTTGCGCCGCCGCAGAGTTCCGGAAGTCGGCTGCATCGCGTCGCCGCAGGGGACTGGCCCATTTGCGGTATCGCAAGCAGCCTCATATTCAGAAATGCGATATGTGAGCAGCGTTCGCCCGATCACGATGCAAACCGGACAAGGGAGCAACGACATGACACAGACCGGCCGCCCAAGCTTTCGCCGCGCAGTCTTTTGCCGCACGATCCTCCGGAGTCTCTGCCTGGCGCCGCTGCTCCTTTTTTCTCTGGGCTTTGCGGCGTCCATGTCGGCGCGCGCGCAGGACTCGCTGGTCACCTACAAGAGCCTGAGCCCGGAGATCGCACTCGAACTCGCCCGCGCGACGCTGGAGGATTGCCTCAAGCGCGGCTTCCAGGTGGCGGTCGCGGTGGTCGACAGGTTCGGGCAGACGCAGGTGATGATCCGCGACCGCTTCGCCGGGCCGCATACGCCGGCGACGGCCGCCGGCAAGGGCTGGACGGCGGTGTCCTTCCGCACCAACACCACGGATCTGATCGGCATCAGCGAACCCGGCATGCCGCAGGCGGGCTTGCGCGATCTGCCGGGCGCGGTGATCCTCGGCGGCGGCATCCGCGTGGAATCGGCGGGCTCGCTCGTGGGTGCAGTCGGCGTGTCCGGTGCGCCGGGGGGCGATGCCGACGATGCCTGCGCGAAGGCCGGGATCGCGGCGGTGCAGGACAAGCTCGATTTCTGAGCGCGGGCTTGAAATGCGGCGGCCTGCCACTCACGCTGCGATGGTGTTCAACCAGTCGTCAGGGAATGAATGATGATCGCAGAAGTCGACCGGCTCGACATCCAGATCCTGGTCGACAATGCGACCGACATGCTGTCCTCCACGCCATCCTTCGTGGAGCATGAGGGCGCAGGTCTGATGCGGCGCGGCATCCGCATGATGGGTGGCAGATGCCTGTGCTGCGCGGCGCATGGGCTCTCATGCCTGCTGACGGCGGAGCGCGATGGCGTGCGGCATACGCTGTTGTTCGATACCGGGCCTGAGGAATATGCCTTCGAGCGCAATGTCACGCGTCTCGCCGCCGATATCGGGGCGGTGAAATCCATCGTGCTGTCGCACGGGCATTGGGATCATGCCGGCGCGATGCTGCTGGCGCTCAACATGATCCGCGGGCGCAATGGCGGGAAAACCATTCCCTATCACGCGCATCCGGACATGTTCCGCACCCGCGCGGTGAAAATGCCGAATGGCAGCTACCGGCAGATGGAGGACATCCCGGATATCGAGGCGCTGACCTCGTTCGGCGCCGAGGTGACGGTCACGCGCGAGCCGGAGGCGTTGCTCGACGGAATGTTCCATGTGTCGGGGGAAATCCCGCGCGTGACATCCTACGAGCGCGGCTATCCGGGACAGGTGCGCCGCACGCTCGACGGCAAGGACTGGGAGCCGGACGAATTGCTGATCGACGAGCGCTGGATCGGTGTGAATGTGAAAGGCAAGGGGTTGGTCGTGCTCACCGCTTGTTCGCATGCGGGCGTTGTCAACGTCCTGTCGCATGCACGGAAAAGTTTTCCGGATGTGCCGCTTTATGCGGTGCTGGGCGGATTGCATCTGTCGGGTGCGAACGAGGCCGTCATTCCGCAGACCGTCGAAGGCCTGAAGGAATTCGGCCTGTCCTGCATCGCCGCGGGCCATTGCACCGGTTGGCGGGCGATGACCGCGCTCGCCAATGCTTTCGGCGATCAGGTGCTGGCGCCGAGCGCTGTCGGAAAGATGTACCGCTTCTGAGCGGACGTCCTGTGAGCCGACGCCTTGTGAGCGGACGGCTTGCGCGGGCGATGCACCCGGTATTCACTTGGCGACCTGATAGAGGATATGCCGCCGAGAGAGGAGAGCCCGATGACACGCCTGACTGTCCTGCCGCTCATGCTGTTCGCAAGCCTGTCCGTCGCCACGCAATCGCATGCGCAGCAAAGCCGCTGGCCGGCCGGCGACGAGATCGGCATGGCCAACAATCTCGGACCGGCAACCTGGCAGCGCTGCGCACCGCATCTGGCCAATCCGCAGGCAAAGTCCTACGAGCTGTCGCACATCCGCTCCAACACGATGCCGCAATCGCCGTTCGGCACGCCGCTGGTCGACAAGTACCGGCCGACGGTCGGTATTCCCGGTACGCGGCATGCGTTCAACGGCGAGGAAACCGTAAGCGGAGAGGCTGGCGCGCAGGGTACGCAGATGGATGCACTCGGGCATTTTGCGGTGCTGCCGGAGCCGTGGGATGGCAAGAGCGAATTTCCGTCCGGCCGCGCCACCTATTATGGCGGCTTCACGCAGGAGCAGGTGAAGCCGAAACCGGACGCGCCGTTGCAGAAACTGGGCATCGAGAAAGTACCGCCGATCGTCACCACGGCAGTACTGCTGGATGCCAAGGCGCATATCGGCAAGGGCAAGGCATTGGCTGCCGGCAGCGTCATCACCGCCGCGCAGATCGAGGAGATGCTCAAGGCGCAGAAGCTCGATACGCGCGGCCTGCAGCCGGGTGATGTGCTCTACATCTATACCGGATGGGGCGACGGCTGGGCCGATCCCGATACCGAGAAGAGCTATTACACCAAAGGTCCGGGGCTTGCTTACGACGCCGCCAAATACATCGAGGACAAGCAGGTGGTGCTGGTCGCGCTCGACAATCCGTTCACCGATCCCGTGCCGGAGGGCATGTTGACCGGCAAGGCCGCGCCCGCAACCGGTACGCCCGAAGGGCTGCCTTTCGCCATCCATCACCACAATCTGGTGGTTGCCGGCATTCACAATATCCAGAACGCCAATCTCGGCGAGATCGCGCGTGACCGCGTCTGGCTGTCCTGCACGATGATCCTGCCGCTACGCTCGGCGGGCGGGTCCGGTTCGCCGGTGCGGCCGGTGGCCATCGGCGCGCCCGGCCAGTGAGGGAAGGCTGTCTGCAATGAGTGCGAAGGCAATCAATTACGACGAGGCATCACCGGTGGTGCGCGCGGTGTTCGACGACATCAAGCGCAGCCGCAATGTGCCGGACGTGAACAATTTCTGGAAATATCTCGCGCGCGATCCGGCGCTTCTCAAGCGCACCTGGGAGAGCGTCAAGGAGGTCATGGCGCCGGGCGCACTCGATCCGCTGACCAAGGAGATGATCTATCTGGCGGTCAGCGTCACCAATGGATGCGGCTATTGCATCGCGAGCCATAGTGCCGCCGCGCGCAAGGCTGGCATGACCGAGGAGATGTTCGGCGAGGTGATGGCGGTGACCGGCATGGCCAACGAGACCAATCGCCTGGCCAATGGTTATCGCGTGCCGGTGGATCCGGCTTTCGAAAGCTGAGCCGTCAGAATTCCTCGGGGCAGGGCATGACCATGGCCCAGAGGTCCGGGCCGTTCTTGACGATCTTCATCTTCGGCGTCAGGCCGCCGGCCCGGTCGATCCATTCGAGGACCGGCTCGGGATAATAGGACATCAGGTCGCGGGTGCCCGCGGCGCTTGCGATCTTGGCGCGGAACGGCCAGCGCTGGTCGACATAGGCCTCATGGAAGCCGAGGCTGGCGCGCGGCGTCGCGCAGACCTTGTTCGACGGCACCATGCCCAGCACCAGCGTACAGGCCGAATTGCAGATGCCGTCGATGATGACCCGCTGCCCGTTGTCGCGGATGCGCTGATACTTCGCCTTGTATTGATCGACGATGCCGCCGTGATCGCGGGTGATGCGCAAGTCCGCATGTGCGGGCAACGTGGAAAAACTCAAGGTTCCGGCCCCAACGAAGGCCGCCACTAACGCCAAGCGAAGCATGTCCACCCCGGACCGTCCCCATACGCCACAAACTCAAGTGCCGCGCAGTCGCGGCTGCAACGGGGCGGGACTTTGGCGAAATGAAGTTTTGAATTCGTTAAGCATGATGCGTGCCGGACTGTCGCATTTGCAAGGGCAGGTCGCCCATCATCGTTAATGAGCCTTCAATAATTTTAATCTACTGCCGATCCTCGGAAATAGGGTGACGTGCAATGAACTGGGCCGCAAATGGCCGCTGGCTCGATCGGTCGCTGATCGCGCTGCTTCTTGGACTGAGTATGAC
>JAEVZN010000141.1 GCA_023392205.1 Pseudomonadota bacterium | reverse complement strand
GGATCGAGGCCTATCACTTGCGCCAGAAGCCCCGCGACGACCGGTTCACCGACGCGCTGGGGGTCGAACTCGGCCATCGCTGGACCGCCATCGCGGCGGTCGGGCTTTATGTGCCCGGCGGCACGGCGGCCTATCCCTCGTCGGTGCTGATGAATGCCGTGCCGGCCAAAGTGGCGGGCGTCCCGCGCATCGTCATGGTGGTGCCGGCCCCTGATGGCCGGATCGCGCCGCTGGTGCTGGCGGCGGCGAAACTGGGCGGGGTGGACGAGATTTATCGCGTCGGCGGCGCGCAGGCGGTGGCGGCGCTGGCTTATGGTACGGACACGATCAGCCCGGTGGCGAAGATCGTCGGGCCGGGCAATGCGTATGTCGCGGCCGCCAAGCGGCAGGTCTTCGGGCAGGTGGGCATCGATATGATCGCAGGCCCCTCCGAAGTGCTGGTGCTGGCCGACGACACCGGCAATGCCGACTGGATCGCGGCCGACCTGTTGGCCCAGGCCGAACACGACGAGGCCGCGCAATCCATTCTCATCACCACCAGCCCGCGGCTCGCGGCCGATGTCGAGGCGTCCGTCGCAGCGCAACTCACGACGCTGCCGCGTGCGGCCATTGCCGGCGCGTCATGGCGCGATTACGGCGCGGTGATTCTGGTGGATTCTCTCGACAGCGCCATCCCGCTGGTCGATGCGCTGGCGCCGGAGCATCTCGAACTGATCGCCGAAGATGCCGAGGCGCTGATGGGGAAAATCCGCAATGCCGGTGCGATCTTTGTCGGCGGTCATACGCCCGAAGCCATCGGCGATTATGTCGGCGGCTCCAACCACGTCCTGCCGACGGCGCGCTCGGCGCGCTTCTCCTCGGGGCTGAACGTGCTCGATTTCGTCAAGCGGACTTCGATCCTCAAATGCGGACCGGATCAGCTCTCCGCGCTTGCACAGGCGGCCATCGCGCTCGGCGAGGCCGAGGGACTGGACGCCCATGCCCGCTCAGTGGCGATTCGGCTGAACCGGCGATGAGCAAGCCCGGACAGCCCTCGGCGAAACTCGTGGCGATCACGCTCGACGAGGAATCGATCGGACGGTCCGGCCCCGATATCGAGCACGAACGCGCGGTCGCGATCTATGACCTGATCGAGGAAAACTCATTTCAGCCGGTCGGGCAGGAGCCCGGCGCCTACGCCCTGCATCTGAGCATGGCGGAGAACCGCCTGGCCTTCGATATCCGCACGGCCGACGGCAAGCCGCTGGTGGCGCATCTGTTGTCGCTGTCGCCGTTTCGCCGGATCGTGAAGGATTACTTCATGATCTGCGACAGCTATTACGAGGCCATCCGCACCGCGACGCCCGAGCGCATCGAGGCTATCGATATGGGCCGGCGCGGTCTGCATGACGAAGGCTCGCAGATTCTGATGGAGCGGCTGAACGGCAAGGTCGATATCGATTTCGCAACGGCGCGGCGTCTGTTCACGCTGATCTGCGTGCTGCACTGGAAAGGCTGAGGCCTTGCCATGAACCAGCCCGGACGCGTCGTGCGCCCGCAATCGGTTCTCTTCGCCTGCGGACATAATTCCATCCGCTCGCCGATAGCCATGGCGCTGTTCCGGCATCTGTTCGGCAAATCGATCTATGTCGGCTCGGCCGGTGTGAAGCCGGGCGATCCCGATCCCTTCGCCATCGCCGTCATGGAGGAGATCGGGCTCGATATCGGCAAGCACAAGCCGCACACATTCGAAGAACTGGACGAATGGGAGGGGCTCAATTTCGACCTCATCGTCACGCTGGCGCCGGAGGCGCATCACAAGGCGCTGGACCTGACCCGCATTCTGGCCGCCGATGTCGAATACTGGCCGACGGTCGATCCGAGCGACACCACCGGCAATCGCGAACAGAGGCTCGACGCCTACCGCGAGGTGCGCGATTCGCTGATGAAAAAAATCCGCGAGCGGTTCGGATCGCGTACGCAGAGCAACGAATGACGCGGATCATGGTGCCGCGCCGCCGCGGTTGTGAAAGCGCGGCGATTCCGGTACGTGTGGCGCCCGTTCTTCAGGCTTCATCGCACGCCCGCCCGCCGTCGTCGGCAGCAACCGAACCCCGCACAATCCCATGATCGGCCTGCCCAAACTCGTCCTCGCTTCCGGTTCGCCGCGCAGGCTGACGCTCATCAATCAGGCCGGAATCGAGCCGGATGCCTTGCAGCCGGCCGATATCGACGAAATGCCCCTCAAGGGGGAATTGCCGCGCGCCTGCGCCACACGGCTTGCCCGGGCGAAGGCGGAAGCCGCGCTGGAATCGGTGCGTCTGAACGAGGAATTGCGCGGTTCCTACATCCTCGCCGCCGATACGGTGGTGGCGGTGGGCCGCCGCATCCTGCCCAAGGCGGAATTGCTGGACGAGGCCGGGCAATGCCTGCGTCTCCTGTCCGGCCGCAACCACCGCGTTCACACCTCGGTCTGCATGGTTACCCCAAAGGAGAGCTTCCGCCAGCGGTTGGTGGAGACGCGGGTGCGCTTCAAACGCCTGTCGTCGGAGGATGTCGAGGCCTATCTGGCATCCGGCGAATGGCGCGGCAAGGCCGGTGGCTATGCCATCCAGGGG
>JAEVZN010000128.1 GCA_023392205.1 Pseudomonadota bacterium | reverse complement strand
GACATGGACCGTCTCGACAAGTCGATCGAGCAGATCGCCATCACCTACGATTTCAAGAATGCGAAGCCGAAGGGCGATGCGATCTTCGATGCGTCATTCCTGCCGCCGGCTGCGGACCGCAAGCTGTAATCCGGTCTTGCCGGTTCATTGACGGCACATCGAAGACGGCTTGGGGGAGCCTGCCGGTATGACGGAGCCTGCCTTCGTTTCGCTTAACGGTGTCAGCCACCGCTATGGTGGTGTGAATGCCGGTCCCGAAGGCGTGCTCGCTGTCGAGGATCTCACCATCAATATTGACCGCGGCGAATTCGCCGCGGTCGTCGGGCCTTCGGGCTGCGGCTAGTCCACGCTGATGAAGCTTGCCACCGGCCTGCAATTTCCCTTTGCCGGGCATGTAAGGGTGGCCGGGCAGGAAGTCACCAAGCCGCTGAAGATCGCCGGCATGGCCTTTCAGGCGCCGACGCTTCTGCCTTGGCGCACGACGCTCGACAATCTGCTGCTGCCGCTGGAAATCGTGCAGCCGCATCGCCGCGAGATCCGCCACAACAAGGCGCAATATGTGGAGCGCGCCGAGAAGCTGCTCGAGTCCGTGGGGCTTGGCGGCTTCGGCAGCAAGTTTCCCTGGCAATTGTCCGGCGGCATGCAGCAGCGCACCTCGCTGTGCCGCGCGCTGATTCACGAGCCGGATCTCCTCATGCTCGACGAGCCGTTCGGCGCGCTCGATGCCTTCACGCGCGAGGAATTGTGGTGCGTCATCCGCGACCTGCAGGCGGCGCGCAAGATCACCGTCGTGCTGGTGACGCACGATCTGCGCGAGGCCGCTTTCCTCGCCGACCGCATCTTCGTCATGTCACAACGCCCCGGCCGCATCGTGGTCGAGCGCAAGGTCGAGTTTCCGCGCCCGCGCGATCTGGAACTCACCTACACCAAGGACTTTCAGGACGTCGTGCTCGAATTGCGCGGGCACATCCATCAGGCCCGCCAATGAGCTCGTCCAAAACCTTCATCCGGCTGGTGCCCTGGCTGTTCACCGTCGGACTGTTCGTGATCTGGGAAATCGTCTGCCGCGTCTTTCAGATTCCGGAATTCTTCCTGCCGCCGCCGACCGCCGTTTTCAAGGCGACGATCGATTACTGGCCGGCGATCCTGCGCAATTCGTGGATCACGCTCGAAGCCACCATGATAGGATTCCTGATGGCGGTCGGGTTCGGATTGCTGCTCGGACTTCTGGTCGGATGGTCGCGCACTATCTATGCCGGACTTTATCCGCTGATGATCGGCTTCAATGCCATCCCGAAGGTCGCCGTGGTGCCGATTTTGGTATTGTGGTTCGGCATCGGCTTCGTGCCGGCGGTGCTGACCGCCTTCCTGATCTCGTTCTTCCCCATCGTGGTGAATGTCGCGACCGGTCTCGCCACCATCGAGCCCGAACTTGAGGACGTGCTGAAGGCGCTCGGCGCCTCCAAGCTCGACATCATGCGCAAGGTGGGTATCCCGCGCTCGCTGCCCTATTTCTTCGGCTCGCTGAAGATCGCCATCACGCTGGCCTTTGTCGGCACCGTGGTGTCGGAAAGCGTCGCTTCCAACAACGGCATCGGCAACCTGATGCTGCAGGCGCAGGCGCAGTTCAACGTGCCGCTGATCTTCGCCGGGCTGCTCGCCCTCGCCGTGCTCGGCATCGTGATGTACTGGGTGATGGCGGTGCTGGAGCAGCGCATGACCGGCTGGGCACAGCGTTCGGGCTTCGCGCAGAACTGAGAGCGAGGCGCCGGGCGAGACCGGCGCTTGCGTCAGGACATGACTGCAGCCATGGGCGCGCGGCGCGACGCTGGATGCAGCACCTGTATCAGGGCGTCGGCCAGTTCCTCCAGCATCGGCCGCGGACCGGCTTCACCCAGATAGACGCCGCAATGGACGCCAGGCAGCGGCGGCAGCGGCGCCTGCAGCCAGGGCGTCAGCCCCATCCGGTCGACCCGGCTCATTGGTACGGCGCCCACGCCCAGGCCGTCGCGGATGGCGCTTGCGATACTCGCCTCGCTCAGACCGACAAAAACAACGCTGAAGGCCCGCTGTCCGCGATTGAGCGCCGACACCGCCGCGCGATGGATCGCGCAGATCTCGCCATGCGTGATGAAGGGCAGCGGCAAGGCCGGATCGGGATCGAAGGCCGGATCGCGCACCCAGACCAGCGGCTCCATCCAGTGCTGGCGCGCATCGAGCACGATGCCGCTTTCCGACATGCCGATCATCAGGTCGAGTTCGCCCTGGCGCAGGTCCCGCGACATCGTGTCGAAATGCTCGCCGCGTACCGAAAATCGTGTGCCCGGATAGCGCGTCTGGAAATCCGCCAGGATCGGCGGCAGCACCAGCGCGCCGAAATCGCCCGGCACCCCGATCCGGATAGTTTGCGTGCAGACCCGCGGCACCGCCATCTCGACGATCTGATCGTTGATCGACAGCATGCGACGCGCATAGATCGTGACCATCTCGCCGGTTGGGGTCAGACTGACACCGGGCGCGCTCTTGTCGAGCAATTCACAATCCAGCAACTGATGCAGCCGCTTGACCTGCGCGCTGACGGCCGGCTGCGTCACGCCTAGCGCCTGGGCAGCTTTCGTGAAGCTGCGCAGGTCGACAACAGCGATCAGGGTTCGCAGCAATTCGGTCGGGATATTGGTCATTCGCCCTGTCTTGGGATGAGGTGTCCGCGCCGGGGGAGATGTCCCGCTGCGAGCGCATTTGGACGTTGGCTTAATGTTATTTTGTCGAAACATCGCCCATTGACTGCGGCTTTTTCATCACATGTGAGTTATTAAGAAGGCACGCGCCGCAGAACGAAACATCCGCACGCGGTATTCCTGTAGGGATCGCGCCGGCCCGCAGACTGGGCTATGTCCGTGGCCGTCGCCGTGGTTTTCCATGTCCCTCATCCGCCTCTATAGCCGCGTTCTCGCCCTGCTCGGGCCGGAAGCCCGCTTGGGCTGGTTGCTGGCCTTCGCCAATGTGGCGCTTGCGGCTGCGCAATTTGCAGAGCCGGTGCTGTTCGGCCGGATCATCGACACGCTGGTGGGCTCGCAGAAGGCGGGGTCCGATCTCAGCTTTCAGGCATTGCTGCCGCTGCTGGGCGCCTGGGCGGGGTTCGGGCTGTTCACGATCGTCTGCGGCGTGTTCATCGCCTTGCATGCCGACCGGCTGTCGCACCGGCGCCGCCAGGCGGTGCTGACCGATTATTTCGAACACGTCCTGCAATTGCCGCTCGCCTATCACGGCGGCGCGCATTCCGGCCGGCTGATGAAGGTGATGCTGACCGGCACCGATTCGCTGTGGGGCCTGTGGCTGTCCTTCTTCCGCGAGAATTTCGCGGCCGTGGTGTCGCTGATCATCCTGCTGCCGCTGTCGCTGTATCTGAACTGGCGGCTGGCCTTGCTGCTGATCCTGCTCTGCGGTGTCTTCACAGTGCTGACATCGTATGTGCTACGCAAGACCGGCGAGATGCAGACCTCGGTCGAGAAGTATTACTCCGACCTGGCCGAGCGCGCTTCCGACGCCCTCGGCAATGTGGCGCTGGTGCAGAGCTTTGCACGCGTCGAGGCCGAGGTGATGGGCCTGCGCATGGTGGTCGAAAGGCTGCTCGGTGCGCAGATGCCGGTGCTGTCCTGGTGGGCCATCGTCACGGTGCTCACGCGCGCCTCCACCACCATCACCCTGCTGGCGATCTTCCTGCTCGGGACATGGCTGTTCTTCCGCGGGCTCACCACCATCGGCGAAATCGTGATGTTCATGAGCTTTGCCACCATGCTGGTGGGAAGGCTCGAACAGGTGGCCGGCTTCATCAACAGCGTCTTCATGGTGGCCCCGCGCCTGCAGGAATTCTTCGATGTGCTCGACACGACGCCGGCCGTGCGCGACGACCCGCATGCGGTCGATCCCGGCCGCCTTGCCGGCGATGTCCGTTTTGATGACGTGTCCTTCTCCTATGACGGCAAGCGGGCGGCGATTGCCGATCTGTCCTTCCATGCAAAGCCGGGCGACGTGATCGCACTGGTCGGCCCGACCGGAGCCGGCAAGACCACGGCGCTGGCGCTGCTGCATCGCGTGTTCGATCCGCAATCGGGTGCCATCACCATCGACGGCCTCGATCTGCGGCAGATGAAGCTCTCAGCACTGCGCCGCAATATCGGCGTGGTGTTTCAGGAGGTGCTGCTGTTCAACCGCTCGGTCCGCGAGAACCTCACCGCCGGAAAGCCCGAGGCCACCGACGAGGAGATGCTGGACGCGCTGCGCCGCGCGCAGGCCATCGATTTCGTGGAGCGCAATCCCGACCAGCTGAACGCCATTGTCGGCGAGCGCGGCCGCTTCCTCTCCGGCGGCGAGCGTCAGCGGCTGTCGATTGCGCGCGCGCTTCCGAAGAACCCGCCGATTCTCATTCTCGACGAAGCGACATCGGCGCTCGACGCCCGGACCGAAGCGAAAGTGCAGGCCGCGCTCGATGCGGTGATGAAAGACCGCACGACATTCGTGATTGCGCATCGGCTCGCCACCATACGCAACGCCACCCGCATCATGGTGTTTCAGGACGGCCGCGTGGTGGAAACCGGCAGCTTCGAGGAACTGATCTCCGCCAACGGCGCTTTCGCGGAACTGGCGCGCTCGCAATATCTGGTCAGTCCGGCGACCGCCCCGCAGGACACCGAGGATGCGGCGGAATAGGCGCTGCGCAGCCCTACCTGATCCGCTCGAGGATGCTCACGTAATTCGCCACCGCGGCGCCGCCCATGTTGAAGATGCCGCCAAGCTTCGCATCCTTCACCTGGATATCCCCGGCCTTGCCTAGCAATTGCATGGCGGTCAGCGCATGCATGGACACGCCGGTCGCACCGATCGGATGGCCCTTCGCCTTCAGCCCGCCGGAGGGATTGACCGGCAGTCTGCCGTCCTTTTGCGTCAGGCCCTCGGTGAGCGCACGCGCGCCCTGGCCTTCCGGCACAAGTCCCATCGCCTCGTATTCGATCAGTTCGGCAATGGTGAAACAGTCATGCGTCTCGACGAAGGACAGATCGTTGAGCGCAATGCCGGCCTGCCTGAGCGCCTGTTTCCAGGCCAGCGCGCAGCCCTCGAATTTGAGGATGTCGCGTTTGGCCATCGGCAGGAAATCCTGCACATGCGCCGCCGCCCGGAAAACAACCGCCTTGTCGAGTTGCAAAGCGGTCTCGACATCGGCCAGCACAATCGCCGCCGCGCCATCCGACACCAGCGAGCAATCGGTGCGCTTCAAGGGGCCGGCGACAAACGGATTGCGCTCGCTCTCGGCGCGGCAGAAATCGAATCCGAGATCCTTGCGCAACTGGGCGTAAGGATTGCCGACGCCGTTCTTGTGGTTCTTGGCGGCGATCATTGCCAGGGCATCGGACTGGTCGCCGTATTTCTGGAAATACAGGCTCGCGATCTTCCCGAAGATGCCGGCAAATCCGCCTTCGATATCGGCCTCGTCGCGCACATAGGAGGCCTTGAGCAGGTTGCGGCCGATCTCCGGGGCGGGCGTTTTCGTCATCTGCTCCACGCCGACCACGAGCACAATGCGGGCGCTGCGCGCCGCAATCGATTTCAGGCCCTGATGCACGGCGGCGGAACCGGTGGCGCAGGCATTTTCCACGCGGGTGGCCGGCTTGAAGCGAAGATCCGGCGCGGCCTGCAGGACGAGCGCGGCCGTAAAATCCTGTGCAGAAAAGCCCGCGTTGAAATGTCCCAGAACAATCTCATCTACATCGCCGGCGGCGATGCCGGCATCGGCCAGAGCATCGCTGGCGGCCCGCACGATCAGGCTTTCGACGCTTTCCGCCTCCAGCTTGCCGAACGGTGTATGGGCATAACCGACGATACAGGCAGTCATGGCGCGGTCCCCGGAATGGTATCCGTCGAACTTTGGTCGCTTTCTTGAGGGAATGGCAAGACCGGAACGTAATACTTCCGCGGGCCTGGCATCCCGCGTTGCGTTCGGGGTCGTAACCGCTAGATTGCGCGCTTCCGCTGCCGCCGTGAGTTCCCGCAGACACCGCCTCGATGCGGGCGCGGAACTATCGGCAGGAGCGCTCTGCCGGACCGGGGGATCGGGCCGGATCACATCGACGGAGCCTGAACGGCTGTCACTGCCTGAACCGGAACGCCAAGTGTGAATGTCCTGATGTCGGCTCTCTCCTTCGCATCGCTGCGCAATGTCTCACGTTCTGTCGGCCTCGCGGCGGCCATTGCCATCTTCGGTGCGCCGGTCGTGAGCGAGCGCGCGCGGGGCATCGAGGCGCTGCTGCTGGCCGAGGCCGATACCGGGCGGGTGCTCTATTCGGAGAACGCCACTCATCCCTGGTATCCGGCTTCCGTCACCAAGGTGATGACCGCCTATGTGGCGCTGAAGGCCGTCAAGGAAGGCCGGCTCTCGCTCGACACGCTGCTGACCGTGACGCCGAATGCCGCCGCCCAGGCCCCGTCGAAAATGGGTTTCAAGCCGGGATCGCAGATCACCCTCGACAATGCGCTCAAGGTGATCATGGTGAAGTCGGCCAACGACGTCTCGGTAACGATTGCCGAAGGTGTGTCCGGATCGATATCGGCATTTGCGGACGAGATGAACCGCGCCGCCGCCCGGCTCGGCATGACGCAGACAACCTATGTGAATCCGAACGGCCTGCCGGCCGAAGGCCAGATCACCTCGGCCCGAGACCAGGCCATGCTGGCGCGCGCGCTCTATCGCGAATTGCCGGAATACGAGATGTATTGGCGCATCACCGCCATCCGTTTCGGCAAGCGGGTCATGCGTAATTACAATACGCTGCTTGACCGCTATCCTGGCACCGACGGGTTGAAGACGGGCTTCATCTGCGCGTCCGGTTTCAATGTCGTGGTCACCGCCAAGCGCGGCAACCGGCGTCTGATCGCGGTGGTGTTCGGCGCGCAATCGGGCGCGGTGCGCGCGGTGAAGGCGGCGCAGATGCTGGAACGCGGCTTCCAGTCCGGCGGCTTTTCCTGGCTCACACCCACCATCGGCTCCCTGGAGACGATGCGGTCCGTGAATGCGGAACCACCCAACCTGCGCGAAGAAATGTGCGGCAAGAAGCGCAAGCGTCCGGCGGCTGAATCCGAAGACCTCGACGACGAGGATACGGGACAGGCCGATTCCGGGTCACCGCAGGGGATCATGCTATCGAGCCTGCATACGGCGAACACAAAGCCGTCGGCGCTGATCGGGCCGTATAATCCCTCGATGGAGCCGCTGCCGATCGTGCTCGGTACCCCGAAAAGCGCACCTGCGGTGGCCGTGACACCACGCC
>JAEVZN010000122.1 GCA_023392205.1 Pseudomonadota bacterium | reverse complement strand
ACCCTGGATTCCGCCGCTCTCGGGAAGCTGGGGGCCGATGGATGGGAACTGGTGGCGGTCGTCTCTCCGGGACATTTCGTGCTGCACTATTTCTTCAAGCGCAAGGCCCACGCCTGACGAACACTGCATTGCATCCAAGCGCGACCGCGCAGCGATCGTTATTCGACCTCACAGCTTTCCAGCGTCCCATTGCAGGAGAATTCGATATGGCCAAGCGCGAAGCCGTGTTTCCCGCCGGCCGGCAGGACCTCTACATATCGAACGCCTATTCCGCCGCCATCAGATCGGGCGATCTTCTGTTCGTATCCGGTCAGGTCGGCAGCCGCAGCGATGGCTCGCCCGAGCCGGATTTCGAGGCGCAGGTCCGTCTGGCGTTCGCCAATCTCGCGGCGACCTTGAAAGCGGGTGGATGCGGAGTTGACGACATCGTAGATGTGACCACGTTTCATACTGATCCCGAGAAGCAGTTCGGCACGATCATGGCGGTCAAAAGTGAAGTCTTCCCGGAACCTCCTTATCCGAACTGGACGGCGGTCGGAGTGAACTGGCTTGCGGGGTTCGACTTCGAGATCAAGGTCATCGCCCGTATTCCCGGCTAAATGACGCCTGGCCTATAGTTCGCAGTTCGTGACTGTGCGTTGTGCGCACGCCTGAGACGGCTTTTGGGCGGCCGGGGTTTCTTTAGCACCAGTATTGGGGTCGATCAGCTTTGTGATTTTCTTACGTATTTCATTCAACGTGGCATTGAGGCGGTTGATCTGCGAGACCGCATTCGTTTGATCCGTCCCGTAACGGCTCACCAGATATTCTCGCCGCTCGGACATCTTTTCGAGATGTATTGAAGTGCGGCTACGCAGTCGAAGCTTCGCAGCGCCTTGATGCGTTGCCCGGCCGGCGAGATCGTGGCGAAGTGAACGCACCTCGCAGCGCTATCGCCGGGATAGGGTTGCGACTGCTCTGACATCGCATGTGACTCCGTGAAACCGGAGCCACATGCGCATGCTATTCTGAAGCATCCTCGAAGAGATATGCCCGCAAGGGTAGGCCGGGCTTTACGTCCGGTTAACTGTCTTTATCCGTCCTTGCCGGACAATGCGGCGAAGTTCGCGGCAATGCGCTGTTGCAGGAAGTCGTGCGCGGTCACCGGCGCATAGACCTTTCCCGGACCCTGCACGATGGCATCGCAATTGGCCTGACAGAAGAAAGGCAGCGAGTAGCGCGGCCCCAGATACTCGTCTGCATGCGGCATGCGTACGCGATGCAGGGTCGATTGCAGCTTGTCGTCGCTCCAGCGCTTGAGCATGTCGCCGATATTGCAGGTGATGATCCCGTCCTCGGCGGGTACGTCGGTCCAGGCGAGTTCGCCGCTCTCGTCGTCGGCTTCCTTGCCGGGGCAGAGTTGCAGGCCGCCCTGGCCCGTGCGCTGATGCAGCAGCGTCAGGCAGGCATAATCGGTGTGTGCGCCGGCGCGCCAGCCGGTGAAGTCTTCGGGCTTCGCATTCTCCATCGGCAGGTAATGCAAAAGGCGTTGCGTGCATTGATATTCCGGCGATTGCGGATCGTGCGCATCGGTGAAGAAATCCGGCGCAAAGCCGAGTTTGTCTGCAAAGCAGGAGAGCACTTTCATGCCCACCGCCCAGTTGGCGCGCTCGAACGCCAGCATCGTGGCCTTGAAGCCCGGCAATTCCTCGCCGGACGGCCACAGCTTCAGCGGCCCCATGCGCGGGATCGTGACCTGATAGGATTCCTTGTTGTCGGCGGTGCCGGTGGAGGGCCGCACCTGGCTCTTGTATTCCCAGCCCGAATTTGTGCCCTTGCGCAGCGGGTATTGCGCTTTCACGTCATGCGGCAGCGCGAAAAAGCGCGCGGTCATCTCGAACGCCTCGTCGATCTGCGACTGCGGGATGCCGTGATTGACGAGCTGGAAGAATCCGATCGCGGTCGAGGCCTCCCACAATTGGTCGGCGATCTCGTTCTTGCGTGCTTCGAAATCGGAGAGGTCGATGCGCGGCACTTCGCGCTGCTTGGTTGTGCCGAGCCCGCCGAAGGTGGTTTCGCGGTTCAGTTCGGGCAGGTCGTAGGTGGCCGTGGCAGTCATGGTCATGTCTGTCTCCAGTCAGATGCGGCGTCCTGCGCCGCTGTTGCGGGACGCAAGGGACCGCCATGCCGGAGAGAGCGCTGCCCAATTTCCAATCCGTCCCATGCCCGAAATCCGGGCATCGCAAAGCGCGTCGCGCGCCATGGCGACGTCCCGGACAGCGGACATCGAAAAGAACGAGATCTGCGGCATTGCGTGGCTCCAGAACGATAAAAATCGGTCCTTGCCGAGCAATGTCCCGGGCGCGTCACGCCCTGACCGCTTCTACTCGCAGATGCATATTACCAAAGGCGGCTGGTGCGCCGAAGCCTGAATAGGCGGCAGGCTGCGCAGGATTTGATCGCGCAGCAGACACGCAAACGGCCGCGCGACAGTCACGCCGCCCGGCCGGCCATGCATTGAAACTATCGAAACCTAGCCCCACAATTCCTTGCTGGCGATGCGGGCGCCTTCGGCCAGCGCCTCGAATTTCGCCCACATGACCTGCGGATGCACACGGCGGATATTCTCGCCTTGCGCAAAGCCGCAATCCGATCCCGCGATGACATTCTCGCGGCCGACCGCCTTCGCGAAATTGACGATGCGTTCGGCGATAAGCTTTGGATGCTCGACCGTGGTGGTGTGATGCGTGATGACGCCGGGAATGAGGATCTTGCCCGGCGGGAGCTTCACTTTCTCCCAGACCCGCCATTCGTGTTCGTGGCGCACATTGGCCGCCTCGATCGAATAGGCCCCGGCCTTCACCTGCAGCATCAGATCGACGATGTCGCCCAGTTCGGCATCGGCCACATGCGGCACATGCCAGCTTCCGAAGCAGATGTGATAGCGGATCCGGTCTTCCGGAATGCCCTCGAGCGCATGATTGAGCGCGGCGATGCGCAATTCCGCCCATTCCCGGAAACGGTTCGGACCCTGCTCGTTGAGATAATCCCACATATTGGCAAGCACCGCGTCGTCCACCTGCAGCACCACGCCCGCCTTGTGGATTTCGAGGTATTCCTGCCGCAACGCCTCGGCGATGGCGAAAACGTAATCGCGCTCGTTGTCGTAATATTCGTTGGAGGCGTCGTAGCCGACGCTTGCCGGCGCCACGGCGGTGAAGAACACGTCCTCGACCTTGGTGGCGGCCGCTGCAGCTTTCAGGTTGGCGAGATCGCGCCGCACTTCGGCGTGGCCCTCATAAACGATGGGCCTGGTGCAGGCATGGCCCGGCGTGCCCGAGGCGCCGCGCGGAAACTGCTCCTTCATGAATTCGTTGAAGCGGATGCGGTCTCGTCCAAGCCAGACCGCCTCATACAGCTTGTCGGGACGCGGCTCGAAGCCCTGCATGCGGTCGAGCACATAATTGGCCCAGCCGGATTTGCCGAACTCGCCATCGTTGACGACGTCGATTCCGGCCTTGGCCTGCTGCGCGACCACCTCGGCCACCGCCCGGGTCAGTTCCTTCTCGTAACCGGGATCGCGCTCCTTGCCGGCATCGAGCAAAGATTGCGGACGGATGATGCTGCCGACATGCGTGGTGAGGATGCGGCGGTCGCTACGCTTCATTTCAGTCTGGTCCTTTGATGGGGTCGTCGAAAGTGGGGCCGGCGGGGGAGAGATCCCGATGCGATCCGCCCCCGCCGGAAGTTCAGAACGAGGAATTATGCTTGGCGACGGTCTTCTTCAGATCGTCGAGGATCGCCTTGGGGTCGCCGCCGGCCTTGCGGACATCAGCTTCCCAGTTCGCGACCACCGCTTCGGAGGATTTGCGCCAGGCGGCGAGCTGCTCGGGTGTGAGCTGGTAGATCTCGCGGTTGCCGGTGGCCTTCACCTTCTCCTTGCCGCCGGATTCGAAATCCGCCCAGGGGGTGGCGATCTTGAGCGACCATTCGCTTGAACAATGATCGTCCATCACCTTCTTCTGGGCCGGCGACAGGGCGTCATATTTCGCCTTGTTCAGCACCCAGACCTGTTCGGAGACATATATCGGCGCATCGATATGAAATTGCGTCACCTTGTCGATGCCGAACAATCCCATCGAGCCCCAGGGCGCGCCCGCGCCGTCCGCCACGCCCTTGGAGAGCACGTCACGGATTTCAGGCGCGGACGCCTGCACATTGGTGGCGCCGAGGGTGGTCATCCAGTTGCCGATCACGGCATTCGGCGGCCGGAATTTCATGCCGGACATTTCCGAGGGCGACACGATCTTCTTTTTCGTGAAGTGGAAGGTGCCCGGATCGTGCGCGAACATCAGGCAGAAGCGCACGTCTTTCATCTCCTGCACGGCATGCTTGCGATACCATTCGTCCATCGCCGCGCTGCCCTGCTTCGAATTGTTGAAGATGAAGGGCAGTTCGACCGCCGCCACGATCGGGAAGCGGCCCGGTTCGTAGCCCGGATTGATGTGCGAGATGTCGGCGATACCGTCGCGCGCCATGTTGTAGTGGTCGAAGGCGCGGCCGAGCTGCTGCGAGGGGAAGATCGTGATCTTGATCGTCCCGTTCGAGGCCTTGTTGATGGATTCGGCCCATGACACCGCCGCCGCATGCATCGGATGCTGCGGAGGCACCCAGTGCGAAAACCTCATTTCAACCGGCTTGTCCTGCGCATGTGCCGGCGGCATTGCCACCAGCCCCAGCGCAAGCGCGCCGGACAGGCATGCCCAGGAACTCTTCAACCACGAACTTCTCATTGCATCCTCCCGAGTAGGTTTCTTGTGTTGACGCAAGCGAAACGTGAAGTGAGACAGCAAAACGGAAGCTATGAAGCGAGATCTATACGGCCACCTTTGTGTTGAATGTGATGAGGGATGAACCCGGCACCATTGCGCGGGTCGTGTGGTTACGCAAGGCGAGTTCGAGATTGCGGCGCGCGAGCCTTGCATGTTCGCGCATGATGAATTCCGCGCGTTCGCCTTCGCGCTCGGCGATGGCGCGGGCGATGCAGCGATGCTGGTCCTGCGCCACCGTGAACAGCACCAGCGCTTCCGGCAGATTGGCCTGCACGGTGACGAAGGCGCTGGCCGACGCGAAGGGCAGGGCCACCGCGCGCGCGATCTGCCGCGTCAACACCGGACTGTCGGCGAGATCGACCACGCTCTGGTGAAAGCGCGCATTGAGTTCGACATAACGCGAGAAATTGTCCGGCGTGACGCCTTCGTCGAATACCAGCGCATCGAGTTCGGCGAGCACGCTGTGGAGGCCGGCAAGCTCCGACGGTGACGGGCCGCGCTCGGCGGCGAGCCTTGCGGCAAGGCCCTCCAGCGTGCCGCGGATTTCGATCGCCGCATGGATGTCGCGCTCGCTGAACGCCGAGGCCGCATAGCCGCCGGTCGGGATCGGATGCGCCAGCCCTTCCTGTTCGAGCCGCATCATGGCGGTGCGAATGGGCGTGCGCGAGACGCCAAGCCGCTCCACCAATGCGAGTTCGGAAAGCCGCTCGCCGGCTTTCAGTTCGCCGCTCAGGATCAACTCGCGCAGCTTCAGCAGCGCGGTGACATTCTGCGACGATGGCGCGTCGGCGGGCTCGCCCATAAGGCCTCCTGGATCGCGGGAGGCTGTATACAATTGCGGCCGCTGTCAACGCCCAGCGGGCCGCCTGTCTTCGATTCCGCAGCGCAAAAGAATTTCCCTGTATGCAGGATCGGCAGGTTGGGCGACACGTGGGTGCCTGCTAACAAGTGAACCGGCGAGAGCATGGGGAGCGGGATGACGGTCACGATCTACGGCATCAAAAATTGCGACACGATGAAGAAGGCGCGCGCCTGGCTCGATATTGCCGGCGTCGAATACACCTTCCACGATTACAAGACGGCCGGGATCGACCGCGCAACGCTGCGGGACTGGGCGAGGCGCGCAGGGTGGGAAACCCTGCTCAACAAGGCCGGCACGACCTTCCGCAAATTGCCGGAGGCGGACAAGGACGGGCTCACCGAAGCCAAGGCTCTGAGACTGATGCAGGCGCAGCCCTCGATGATCAAACGCCCGGTGCTGGTGCGCGGCAAGACGCTGCTGGTCGGGTTCAAGCCGGCCGATTACGAGAGCGTGTTCGGCAAGTGACCCCGTGTCAGCGCGGCGGCGGAATATCCTCGCCGCGCGCGCGCCGCCAGAGCCAGGCAAGGCCGCTGCGTACATCCGCCTGTTCGCGGAAGCGGAGCGGCGGATCGACCGCGACCATCGGGCTTGCATGCTTGGCGACCACGAAGTTGAAGCTGTAATTCGGCTCCTGACCCATGCGCAGGTCGGTGATGACGATCTGCCCCGCGCGGTCCGCCATCTTGAAGAAGCCGTGGCTGAACCAGGCGATGCGCTGCACGAAGCGGTTGTCCTTCAGCGCCGCATAGAGATCCTCGCCGCGCTCGAAACGGTCGAAGGCCATCTGCGTCCCGCTGTCGGCGAGCGAGCGGAAGCCTTCGAGATAGCCGTCGGGCGTCACCGCCACGACGCGCCACAGCAGAATGTTGAACGGCGCTGGCGTTACCAGCAGGCGTTCGACCTTGTGCCCCTGCGCCTGCAACGATTCTTCGGCCACGCCGCGCACATGGCTTTGCGCAAGCACGGATGCACCGAGATAGAGCGTCGACAGCGCCAGCGCGCCCGTCGCCACCCGCCAGCCGGTCTCGCTGCGCAGGATCAGGGCTACGACGATCCCGATCACCAGCGGCAGGGTATAGAAGGGATCGATGATGAACATGCTGCCGATCCCGTAGGGCTGATCGGTAAACGGCCGCAGCAATTGCGTGCCGTAGATGGTGAACCAGTCGAGGATCGGGTGCGTGAACAGCGCAAGCCACACCGCCAGCCACCAGCGGCGGAATTGTCCGAGTTCGCGAACGGCAGCGGCAGCGATAAACGCCACCAGCGGCGAGACCAGCGTCACCCAGAACAGCGAATGGGTATCGGCGCGATGCAGCGTCATGTTCGAGACCGGATCGCCGTAATCGTAGAAGGCATCGAGATCCGGAAGGGTCGCGGCCAGTCCGCCGACCAGCGCGGCCTTCCAGGGCGCGGTCTTGTGGCGCATCACCACTACGGCGATGGCAGAACCGAGAGCAAATTGCGAAAACGAATCCATGTCAGTCACATCACGGTGATGGCAAAATGGCGAAGGTAATATGACCCATGCGCCTTGCGGGAAGAGAGCCGCGCAATGACGGGCCGACCGGGTGGAGATAAGGTTGTGCGGCCGGTTTTGCTATCGCCCCTGCAGCAATTCGTAGCGGACCGGGTTGTCCGGGCATTCGGCGATGCCGCAGATCGCGAAGGTGGAGAGAATATTGGCCGCCGCCAGCGCGATCACGATCCAGATGGCAGCTTTGGCAAAGCCGGAACGATGCGCGGCGGCCCCCTCCGCGGACACGAAGGCGCGATCGAACAGCAGCATGATGGCGGCCGCAACGGCCATGGCCGCGAACAGCAGGAACGCCCACGTATAATAATGATAGCCGAGTATCGCGGTGCCGTAGCCGGGATCGCCGGGCAGGATATGCAGCAGCACCTGCCGCATCGACACGGCCGCACCCGCAAGCGCTGCCAGAATCGACAGCGCATAATGCGACGCACGCGGCCCGTAGCGCAGATTGAGGATCGGACCCACCGCGACGGCGCAGAAGAAGGCGCGTTGCAACAGGCAGAGCGGGCAGGGCAACTCGTAGAGCGCGAATTGCATGGCGAAGGCCATCGCCAGAACCAGCGCGATGCCGAACAGGCCCAGTGCGTTGAGATTGTCCGAGGCGCTGCGGGTCATCGTCATCGTACCAGTTTCAGAATGACAGCTTGAGCGGATCGGTGATGTGATGCGCGAACAGCATCAGACTCAGCACCAGGGTCACGCCGAACGCGGTCATCGCCATCATGCGGGTGGCGAACATCGCGGCGATCAGCACGCCGGTCCAGAGCAGAAAGAGAATCGTGAAGACCATGGCCCAGTCTAGCGCCGGGCGCGGCGCCTGTCCCGGCCCCCTCAGCGTGCCAGGATCAGCATGAGCGAATAGCCGAATGCGCCCAGCGCGAACGGGAAAAAGCGGCTTTCGCGGTCGCGCGGCAATTCCTCCTTGAGCACGTTCAGGATGACGGCGCCGGCGAGGAAGGCGAACAGGAAACCGATGGCGGTCGCCGAAATCTCGATGAGCGCGCCGAGCGCCCATCCGGCGAGCACCGCGGCGGCAAGGAGCCAGCGGCCGCTGTCGTGATAGCGCGCCTTGTGGTCGTGGCGCAGGCCGACATCGTTGGTCAGGAAGTGAAAGCCCATCGCTACGAAATACAGTGCGAGCGAGGCCAATCCCGGCTCCTCGCGATGCAGGAGAAGATAGCCGACCAGCGCGTTGTAGAGTGCGAACGAGGCCAGATGCAGCCAGAATAGTCCGGACGCCCCGGCCCAGATGGCATGCTCGCGCACCTCACGCGGCTGCAATTTCGCCAGCCGCTCCAGCCCGTAAAAGACGACAAGGCCGGTCAGGGTCAGGAGATACACCCAGGCCTCCGCCTCACGGTCGCTGACGCCAAGCCCCTTGGCGAAGCTGCGCTGATGGGTGCTCAGGTCGGGCAGGATGTGCAGGAACACATAGGCGACGCCGACACCGCCGGCAAAGGAGAGCCAGCTCGAACGCGGCGCCTCGTCCAGCATCCGGATGCGGCCGGCAAAGATGTGCACCGCGGCAAGCAGCAGCGCCAGGACGAAGGTCATGGCGATCATGTCACGACCGGCCGCGCGTCTGTGTGT
>JAEVZN010000057.1 GCA_023392205.1 Pseudomonadota bacterium | reverse complement strand
CCACGATGCCGCGCTGGGTGCCGGCGAGCGGGGCGCCGGCGGTGCTGGCCGGCGCGACGAACAGCGACGAGATGCGCGCCTCCATAAGCTGCGTCAGCGCCTGGCCGATGGTCGCATCCGCGGCGATCACTTTTGGCGGCGACGACATGACGTCGCGAATGCGATGCCGGTAGGGATAGCTGTCGATCCGGCTCAAGGCGCGTTCGGCGCCTGCACGGTCGGAGCGCGTATCCTGCGTGACCCAGCCCGCCTGGTGCTGCTTGTCGAGCACTTCGGTCAGCGCGCGGCAGGCCTGCCAGGCTTCGGCGAAGGTGCGGATGCCGCCTTCGCGCAGCTTGGGGACCAGAGCCTGGAAGATGCGCGCCGTCGTCATCACATCGCCGAGCGCGGTGTGGCGTTCGGTCACCTCGATCCCGAGCCAGGTGGCCAATTGTTCGAGCGAATAGCCGGCAAGCCGCGGCTCGACCACGCGGGCGAGATGCTGTGTGTCGAGTGCACGCGGACGATGCCAGTGCAAATTGGCGCGTTCGCATTCATGCTGGAGGACGGCCAGATCGAAACCGATGGTGTGGCCGATCACCACGCTGCCGCCGAGATAGGCGGACAGGTCCGGCCACATTTCGGCGAAGGACGCCGCATCGGCAATGGCCGCCGCGTCGATCCCGTGAATGGCGGTTGCGCTTTCCGGAATATCCTGACCCGGATTGACAAGCCGGCGGAAGGCCTGCGCGCGCTCGATGCGGCCGCCGAGGAGACGAAGCCCCGCGACTTCCACGGCGCGCGCCTTGCGCGGATCAAGACCGGTTGTCTCGATATCCAGGACAACGGCATCGAGTGCGATCAGGGGCGTCGCTTGGGTGACCGCAGGCATGGATTCCGTCACCTTGCTGGGAGGGCATCAAGCGTGGCGAAGCTGCTCCGCCATTTCGGCCGCGTCCATGCGCTCGATCAAATCCTCCTTCATGTTGACCAGCGCAATCTGCATGAAGCCTTTGGCCGTGGGTGCGTCAGCGGTAAGAAACTGCTTGTCGAACGGCATCAGCGCGAAATAACGCTCGAAATACGGCTCGGGAATATCCAGCACCGGCTTTGGCGGATGCGTGCTGAGCCGTTCGAGATGCAGGGCAAGCTCCGCGCGCGCGGCAACCCATTCCTCTTCGCTCTGGCCAGGTGGCAGCGGATAGCCATCGAAGACATCGAGCGTCAGTTTGATCAGGGGATCGAGGAGCGTGCGCCGCTCGCCACCCGACACAGGCGCGAGCACACCCTCGACCATCTCCGCAACCATCGCCAGCCCGAGCGGATAAGCGCGCCAGCGGGATACATTCAGCGCGTTCTGAAAGCCGGGATCGGCAAGCATGACCTTGGCGAAATGCCCCGAACGTGCGCGCGTGTAGTCATAGATCCCCTTCTGCACCAGAAAGGCCGCACGTTCGTCGATAAAGGTCGCAAGGTCCGCAACATCGCGAATCGGCGGCTTGCGACGCCAGAAATCAAACAGACCCATTCTTCCTTCCCGATCGGTGCCTGTACGTTTGTTCTAGCCGTAAAGCGCGCGGCTCAATGCACAAGTGCTAATTCGCAAATCGAAACGAAGATTGTGCAATGCAATGTGTTCAGTGCATTGCAGCGCATGACTTTGCGCTGCGAAATGTCTTCGCACCTGCAAACATATCCGACGAAAGAACTAGCGGCCTAGGACAATAAGGCGGGAATTTGGCCGAAAGTCTTATAAGAGCGCCTCCCTCGTCAATGTTACTTTTCCGTATCTTTTTCGTAGTCGGGCAAAAGACCGGACGCGAATTGGGCGGCAAATTGGGGGGTGCCGCAAACCAGCCGGGAATCCGGCACCCCTCGTTATTCATCGGCGGATCGTTTGCGATCCGGTCACTCAAGAGGGAGGGCAACCGACCCATGTCACAACAATCAACAACGGCACCGGATACGACTGCCAACGACGCAGCGCATTGGCGCAAGACCAGCAACCTGATGTGGACGCATCTGGCGATCTGGTTCTTCTTTGGCTTCGTCATCCACATGTTCGCGCCAGCGCTGAACAAGATCGTCATCGCCGGATTCCCGCTTGGCTTCTACATGGCCGCTCAAGGCTCGCTGATTGCGTTCGTGGTCCAGCTCTTCTTCTTTGCGAGGCAGCAGGACAACATCGACCGCGAATTCGGCGTGGCCGAAGAAGACTGAGGAGACCGGCAATGAGCACTGACACCTCAAAGGCCGACGATTTCATCAAAAATCTCGGCAAGATTTACGGCTTCTATGCCGGCGGCTTCTTCGCCTTCGTGATCTTCCTGGCGATCCTCGAACAGGTCGGCGTGCCGAACAAGATTCTCGGCTATCTGTTCGTGTTCTTCACAATCGCAGTCTACGCCATCATCGGCGTGCTCTCGCGCACCGCGCAGGTGTCCGAATATTACGTCGCCGGCCGGCGCGTCCCCGCCTTCTATAACGGCATGGCGACCGGCGCGGCCTGGATGTCGGCGGCCTCCGTCGTCGGTATGGCCGGCACACGCTTCCTGCTCGGCTATGCCGGC
>JAEVZN010000587.1 GCA_023392205.1 Pseudomonadota bacterium | reverse complement strand
GATAAAGCGGCGGCGATTTCGCACCGGCATTGCCGGCGGCGGCGATCAGCACGACGCCCTTCTTGTGCGCTGCCGACAGGATGCGCGCCATGATCGGGTCTTTCGGGCCGGCAAAGCTCATATTGATGACGCGGGCGCCCTTCTGGACCGACCATTCCAGCCCCTTCAGAATACTGAATGTGGTGCCCTCGGCGGAAGCGCCATCGGGATCGAAGGCGCGCACCGCAAGGATCCGCGCATTGGGGGCAACGCCGGTGAGCCGGTCGCGCGCCACGATGGCGCCCGCCACGCCGGTGCCATGCGCATGCGCCTCGCCGCTTCCTCCCGCGGGATCGAAGCTGTCGGCGATCTTGCCTTTCAGCTCGGGGTGATCGGCATCGATGCCGGAATCGATCACCGCAATGAGAATGCGGTCCCCGCGCGAAATCTCATGCGCGCGCGTCAAGCGCAGTTTCGCGACCGCGTATTGAATGCCCTCGCCGCTGCGCGATTGCTGGGTGGTGTAGCGATAATTCGGCTGTACCGAGAGGATTTCGGCATCCGCCTCGAGGCTGCGGATCACGGTACTGACATTGCGATTGTCCGGGATCGTCCAGCGGAACATGGTCGTACCGGTGAGGTCGAAGCTCTGCGATTCCTCGCGATTGAGCCGGTGCCTGCGGGCCAGCGCATCGACCTGCTGGGGCGTCGGGCGTCCGGCCACCTCGATCACGACCTCATTGGAGTTGAGACGCCGTTCGCCGGCCGGCGGCACGCCGCTCTGGCTCCTTGCAAGCCGCGCGGGCGCACCGACGTCCCTTTTCTGCGCCGGGCGCGTGACATTCCGCCGCGCGTCGGGGCGCGAGCGTGTCTGCGCTGTTTCCGTATTGAGCGATGGCCGCTGCACATTGCGCCGCGGCGGCAGCGGATCGCGTGGCGCGCTCTGCACCGTGTAGCCGCCCCGCGACGGCGCGCCATAGCCATAGCCCTGCGCATCGGCCGGCGCCGCGGACATCAGCAGACCGGCAGCAGCAAGCGCCGAGACCGCGAAACCGATCGCGTGTCCGCAGATGCCGCGCTGTTGCATAGCCAATCCTCCGCGAGCGGTTCTCAGGCGTCAAAGACGTCGTCTCATGACGCCCGATTTATGGCAGCCGGTTACTGGGCCGGCGCGGCAAAGGTTATCACCTTGCCGTCCTGCAGCTTTTTCACGATTTCGGCAGCCTGGTCGGGCTTGGCTGACGCGATCCGGATCCGGAAATTGCCGGCCGCCGGACCGCCCACGATGACGGCCTGATTGGCTTCCAGCGCAGTCTGGATGTCGGCGGCGCTCGCCTGGGGCGAAAAGCGCACCAGCGCCTCGACGCCGCCGCCGGTCACGCCCATCGTTGTGCGATCAGCCGACGCAAGACCGGGCTCGGTGGCCGAGCGCTCGCCGATCAGCGTACCGATCACGCCCGCCTGCAGAACGATCGCAAGCGCCGCGACCGCACCGGCATAAGCGAGTGTGCGCGGCGAGAAACTTGCGATGAACTCGGAGACGCGGGTCGCAAAACCGACCGAGACCGCCTTGCGCTGCACGGGGGCTTCCGCATCGATCTTCTCGAACAATTGCTTCATTGCCCGCGACGTCGGCGCGCCCAGCGATTCATTGACGAGAATGGTTTCGCCGAGTTCTTCGCGCACAAGCTCGAACCGGCGTGCCAGTTCGGTGTCGCGCGACAAGGCATCCTCGACGCGCGCCGCATCGCGGCGGCTCAGGGTGCCGGCGGCATACCAGGGCAGCAGGTTTTCTATGTCTTCGCGCTCCGAGGCGCCGTTTGTCGTCGTATTCATGGCCAACCTCTTTCAATTCCTGCCGCCTTGAGGGCTTCCGCCAATTTTTTCCGCGCGTAGAACATGCGCGTCTTGACGGTATTCTCCGGAATTCCAACGATCTGGGCGACCTCTTCCACGGACTTCTCGTGGTAATAGACCAGATCGATGATCTCCCGATGGTCCGGCGTCAGTGTCTCGATACACTTGCGCAGGACCACGCTCGTATCCTTCTTCTGCATGGCGGTCTCGGGCGTGTCGGACACGTCCTCGATCGCTTCTGCCATGTCGTCGTCCAGTTCTGCGTCCTTGCGGCCCCGCAGGGCGGACAAGGCTTTGAACCGGGCGATCGCCAGCAGCCAGGTCGTGACGGCGGACCGTCCCTCGAAGCGCCCGGCTTGCCGCCAGACATCGAGGAAAACCTCGCTGATCAGATCCTCCGCCGTGGACTCGTTACGCACCAGGCGAAGGACGAACCGGTAGACCCGCACATGGTGCCGTGCGAACAGCACCTGCATGGCGAGCCGGTCACCGCCTGCGATCCGCTGAATCAGGATGTCATCTGATGTCTGCTGCATCGGGACGGCGGGCTCATGGTTTGGTCGCGGCTCGGACCGGACCGGTTCAAATGGATGTGAGCGATACTCAAGGCGGGACGAAAAATGGCCCCGGCCCTTCCTACGCCAGCAGGCGGATATTCCCAAGGGGCCAGTTTCATTATTGTAATCAACAGGTTTTAAGGACTCGCGGAGTAAGGTCGG
>JAEVZN010000558.1 GCA_023392205.1 Pseudomonadota bacterium | reverse complement strand
GGCTTGCCCTCGCTCTTGTCGCGCAGGAAGGCAATCAGTTCCGGCGGTCGCGCCAGACTGCCGACATGGGTGGTGAGAATGCGGTCGGTCGAATGCATGGCGTGTCCTTCCCATCGCTGACATTTTGTCTGCCCATTCCACACCCTGCATCGGCTGCGGCGTGGGCAATGTTGAGTGTGCGCTGCAATGCAGGCAGGCGCATTGTCCGCACAATTGACGCTGCATCAAGCCGCCGCTAGCCTTTTCACAGGTCATCAGGTCCGTGCACCAACAAGCGGAAAGCCGGGGAGGACATCATGACGACGCCTTCGCTGAGACTGAGGCTCTCGTTTGCATTCGTTGTTTTCGCAGCCTTCGCTTTCGCTGCACCGGGCGCGCATGCGCAAATGACCGATGCGCAGAAGATGGAGCGCAACAAGAAGAACGTGGTCGAGTTCTACAATGCGGTGCTCAACGAGAAGGATTTCGAGAAAGCCAGCAAATATGTCGGCGCCACCTACATCCAGCACAATCCGAACGGCGGCGACGGGCTGGAAGGCATCAAGGGCTTCATCAATTTCCTGCGCGCCAAGTTTCCGAATAACAAGAGCGAGATCAAGCGTGTCTTCGCCGACGGCAATTATGTCATCGTACATGTCCATGCACGGCGCGACCCCGCCACGGCCGATCGCGGATTTGCGATCTTCGATCTGTTCCGGCTGGACGATGACGGCAAGGTGCTGGAACACTGGGATGCCGTGCAGGCGATTCCCGATCCGGAAAAGGCGCTGAACAAGAACGGCATGTTCTGAAGTCCGGCCGGTCCGCTACGGCCGGCGGCAGCAAGCCTGCGCCGGAAAATTGACCGTTCGTATACTGTCATCCCGGATGGCGATGGACAGATACAGGCTTTGGCCTAAAGCCTGCGGGCACAACTTCAAGCCCGGAGGCTCCCATGCTCATGCGCATCGCTCTTGCCGCCCTTGCAATCTCTGCGTCCACAGGCTTCGTGGCGGCGCAGGAGGTCTCGCTCGTCGGAACATGGAGCGGAGAACGCCAGAGGATCGCAAAGGACGACGGCTATCGCGACGGCCCCGCCACGCTCGTCATCACCGAACAGAAGGGCCGTACCTTCAAGGGCTATCTGACCCGTTCCAACAAGGACGGCGACGTAAAGGAAGACCTGTGGGGCGCTTTCACGCCGAACGGCCGCATGATGGTGGGATCGGACGAGGAAGGCTTCTACTGGTTCTCACTCGTGAACCCGAACATTCTGGATTACTGTTATTCCGAAGCCGGCAAGACGGCGCGCACCACCTGCGCCAGCGTAACCCGGCAGCAGAAGAAGTAAGACGCGCTCATTCCTCCAGCAGAAATGTCTCCATCAGTCCGGCGCCCTTCACCTCCAGCGCGCCGCGCGGCACGACATTGAATTGGCCGATGAGGCGGTCAGCCACCGCCTTCGACATATGCACGCGGCCCGGCAGGCCCTGCGATTCCATGCGGCTGGCGATGTTCACCGTGTTGCCCCAGATGTCGTAGGCGAATTTGCGCTCACCGATCACGCCGGCCACGGCCGGGCCGGTATGCAGGCCGACGCGCAACTGGATCGGCGCGCCGATCTCGTTGCGGATCTCCGTGAAGGTCTCGAGCATGGCCAGCGACAGCCGCGCCGCTACGGCGGCGTGGTCATCCAGCGGTTCGGGAATGCCGACAGCGACCATATAGCCGTCACCGATGGTCTTGATCTTTTCCGCGCCATGCAGATCGGCCAGCCGGTCGAAGGCCGAGAAGACGCGATTGAGCACGCCGACCACTTCGGATGGCGGGAGCGTCCCGGAGAAGGGTGTGAAATTGACGATATCGGCGAACAGGATGGTGGCTTCGGGAATGTGATCTGCGACCATGCCGGCGCCGTCATTGATGCGGTCCACCACGGCGCGCGGCAGGATCGACAGGAGCAAGGCTTCGTTGCGCTCTTTGGCAATCCGCAATTCCTCCATCATGGCGCGCTCCCGGTCGCGCAGGATCTTGTTTTCCAGCGACGCGCGAATGCGCGCGCGCAACAGCGCCGGCGCAAAGGGCTTGGGCAGATAATCGACGGCACCCGCCTCGATACAGCGCACGATGGAATCCATCTCGTCCAGCGCGGAAATCATGATCACCGGAATCTCCGCGGTGTGCGGCGATTGCTTGAGCCTGCTCAGCACTTCATAGCCGCTCAGTTCCGGCATCAGCACATCGAGCAGGATGAGATCGAAGCCGCGTTGCGTTACAAGCGCCAGCGCCTCCTGCCCGGACGCCACCGTCTCCACCACATGGCCGTCACGCGCCAATTGCCGCGCCAGCAGGTCGCGGTTCGACGCATTGTCGTCGATCGCCAGAATTTGCCCGGCAATCGCATGCTGGGAGGCGGCCGGACGCGCGGAATGGCGCAGCGCATCCAGCACCAGCGCAGCATTCGACAGGTCCGGCTGCGCCTCGCGGTCACTGCACTGCGCGCTGTCGAGCGACACATCGCCGGAAAAAGCGACCAGCGCATCGATGCGCTCCAGCATGCCGTCGGCGGCCGCCAGAAGCTTCTGCAGATCGGGCAACAGCGATTCGTGGCCGCTATCGCGTGCATCTTCCACGATCATCTCGCCGTAACCCTTCACGGCATTGATCGGCGTGCGCAGGTCGTGCCGCAGTTTGGCACGTTGCGCGATCAGATCGCCGGTTCCGCCGCGCTGGTTCAATGCAGCGTCCAGCAGGCCCTGCAGGGCGACACCGGCGGACCGGATGCGCCGCAGATCCTCGCCATAGACCTGCAATCCGGCCGCCGCCGAATCCTCGATCAGAATATCGGTGAAGCCGACAATCGCCGCCGCCGGCGCCACAAAATCCTGCCGCAGATGCGCGCGCAGAGCGGCATGCATGCGGGCCTGTTCGATATCGCTCTGGTCGCTCATTTGGGAAGAAGCGCGCCGATCTTGCCGAGCAGGCGCGGCAATTCGATCGGCTTGGTGTCGAAGTCGTCGCATCCAGCCTCTAGCGCCTGCTGGCGGTCGGATTCCATCGCGTGTGCGGTCAACGCAATGACCGGAATGCGCTGCGTCTCGGCGTCGCCCTTCAGCGTGCGCGTCGCCTCCCATCCGTCCATCACCGGCAAACTCATGTCCATGAGCACCAGATCGGGCCGCTCGCTGCGGGTCATCTCCACGCCCTCCTGGCCATTGACCGCCATGACGACCTCGAAGCCGTTGCGCAGGAGGCGCCGCGAGAGCATGTCGCGGTTCATGTCATTGTCTTCGACGATCAGGATTTTGGGCATCACAGTCTTTTCCATCTACAAAGTCCGGTCATTCCGCCACCTCTGCCGAACGGCGTGCGATCGCGGCGATCGCGGTGCCAAGCGAGGAAAGCGGCTGCGCGCCTTTGGTCAGAACCAGCAGCGTGCGCTCGTTGACAATACGGCGTTCATCGTCAGTCAGATCCTTGGCGGTCAGCACCACGATCGGCATGCGCGACAGCGCCGGCATGGACCGCACGCGTTCGAGAAAGGTGAAGCCGTCCATCACCGGCATCATCAGGTCGAGCAGCACGAGGGCCGGTACCGGATGGGCGGCAAGCCAGTCCAGCGCCGCCTGCCCGTTCTCCGCCTCGGCCGCTGTCAGGCCGGCCTTTTCGACCGTCATGCGCACCACTGCGCGCACTTCCTCGCTGTCGTCGACCACCAGCACCACCGCCTCGCGGTTCGTCGCGGCAAAGCGGCGCAGCAATTCCGTCAGCCGGTTGCGATCGACCGGTTTGGTCATGTATTCGGCGGCGCCCAGCGAATAGCCTGTGGTGCGCTCGTCAACGATGGTGAGCATGATGACCGGGATCGACGCCAGCGCCGGATCGGATTTCAGCTTGCCCAGCACCGACCAGCCATCGAGCTTCGGCATCATCACGTCGAGCGTGATGACGTCGGGCCGTTCGCGCGCGGCGATCTCCAGCGCCTGCGCGCCGTCATAGGCATGCAGCAGCCGGTAGCCCTCCTTGGCGATGGTGGCGCGCAGCACGTCATGCACGGTGGGATCGTCATCGACGATCAGCACGGTGCGGCCGGCAGCATCGCCCGAGACCTGCGGCGCGCTTCCCACACCCTCGCAGGGCGCCGCGGCAGCGCCGCCATCGGGCAAGGTGATGGTGAAGACCGAACCTTCGCCAGGCTTGCTGCTAACCGTGATATCGCCGCCCAGCATCGTGCAGAAATGCCGCGTGATGGTGAGGCCGAGACCGGTGCCGCCGTAATTGCGGGTGGTCGAGGCATCGGCCTGGGTGAAGGCCTGGAACAGCCGGCCAAGTTGTTCTTCATTCATGCCGATGCCGGAATCGCGGACCGCAAAGTGAAATAGCGGCGATCGTCCTTCGCGCGCCTCCTTCGACACCGACAACGTCACCCGCCCATCCTTGGTGAACTTGGCCGCATTGCTCAGGAGATTGATCAGGCTCTGCTTCAGCTTCACCAGATCGACATTCATGCTGCCGATGTCGGACGGCGCGTCGATGTCGAAACGATTACCGTTCTTATCCATCTGCGGCGCCACCAGCATCCGCACATCGTCCACCAGCCTGACGAGATTGACATTCTCAAGATGCATGTCCATGCGGCCGGCCTCGATCTTCGACAGATCGAGAATGTCGTTGATCAGCCCCAGCAGATGCTTCCCGGCGGTCTCGATCTTGACGAGATCGGATTCGCTCGCGCTGTCGCCGCGATCCAGCGCATCCTCGCGCAGGATCTCGCTGTAGCCGATAATGGCATTGAGCGGCGTGCGCAGTTCATGACTCATGTTGGCAAGGAAAGCCGATTTGGTGCGCGAGGCGGCTTCCGCCTGATGCCGCGCGGCCTCCGCCTCCTCGCGGGCATTGCGGATCTCGCGGGCATTGTCGCGGAACACCACCAGCGCGCGGCTCATGTCGCCGAGTTCATCCGGCCCGGTGGCGGGGAGCGGAGCGTCGAGCTGCCCGCTCGCCACCGCCAGCATGCTGGCCGTGACCTGTTGCAGCCGCGCGATGAGGTGGCGCCACACGAACAGCCAGGCGATGGCGACCGCGATGGCGAGGCTCAACAACGAAATGGCGATCAGCCAGAAGCGGGTATTGTGAAGCGCCTGCGCGGTCAGCGTCGACGTACCGGCGGCATCCTGCTCCGCCTTGGTCACGATACTGCCAACCAGCGCCTCCATATCGGCCGCCGTCGCCTCCAGCGCATATTGACGCCGCGCCGCTTCCGCCTCCTCGGCAATCAGCAGCCGGCGCAAGGCGAATACACTGCGCGGCCCCGTCCCATGCCCGAGCAGCGCCTCGGCGGCCCCGGCAATCTCCTTGCCCGCGACATTGTCGGTGCCGGCGGTGTCGCGCAGCAGCGAGATCGCCGTCTCGAAGCGGGTGCGGATGGCGGCAAATTGCGACGCCGCATTTTCCACGGCGGCCGGTGCCGTGGTGGATGCGCCCTGATAGAGAAGCCCCACCGCGCGATAGGTATCGCCACGCAGCGTGTTGACCAGCGCCTGCACATTTTCGGTCTGCGGCGGAAACCGCAGCAATGTTTCTGCGAGCGCCGCGCTGTCGCGAGTGACCTGCTCGACCGCATTGTCCAAAGCCGAGTCGGTGGCGATCTTTTCGCGGATCACCTGGTCGAGCTGGCCGAGTTCACCGTCAAGACGCGCAATCTGCGTCTGCAAAATGTCCACGCTGTCGGCATCGGCCGTCACACCGCGCAGGCCGAGCAGGGCCGTCCAGAGCTGGCCAGTCCGGTCGCTGGCGTCGTTCATGCGCGAAAAACGCTGCACCTCTGTCGTGGCCGCCGCCAGATGGGCCGCCGACGCCGCCATGGCGCGGGCATTCGATTCCACCGCCAGCGAATATTTGACGGCTGGCAGGCTGTCGTCGGTCAGCCGGCCCATGGCCGTCTCGATCCGGCTGAATTGCAGCAGCGCGACCACGGCCGCAATCGCCGTCAGCGCCGCGATCACGATAAAGGCCGTCAGCAGCTTGGCCGCGATGCTGCGGCGGAAACTGCGCCGCTGCGCACGTCGCAGGGCATTGTCGTTCGGCGTCATGCGTGAAGCGGGCCCCTCAAGGCCGCGCCCGCACCCTGCCGGCGCGGAGCGGCGCAACGCTCATAGCGGATCGCAGCATACAAGTCTAAGCTTGCCGCAACGGTGTTTTATCCGGGAGAATTGTCGTGAACGAAGACATGCTGAATACATCGATTCGCAAGTTCCTGAAGGAGGTCGGCGTCACCTCGCAGCGCGAGATCGAGAAGGCGGTGCGTGCGGCGCTGGACAGCGGCGCGCTGAAGGGATCGGAAAGCCTGAAGGCCGAGGTGACCCTGACGGTCGGCGGCATCGGGCTGACACATCGCATCGATGGCGACATCCGCCTTGAATAGGCGTTCACAAACCGGGAACCCATGACGGCATGCCGGCGGAGGGCTGCGCCTCACGCGGGATCGGCCACCATGTTGCGGCGGCCGAAGGCGGCTTCCATCTCGCGCCGCACCCTCACCGCGGAATCTGTTTCGTCGATCGCAACATCCGCCCAGGTCAGCGGCGCGCCTTCGGCGATGTCGCGCGTGAGCGCAACCTGATGCGCAAGGCCGAGCGGTAAATATCCCGCATCGAGCGACATCTGCGCCGGCGCCTGTTTGCCCCAGACGCAGAACCCGCCCTCGCCGTCCAGCATCTCGCCCGCTTTCAGGTCGCGCTTGGCGACCGCCACCACATCGGAATGAAAGCCGACCGGCGCGCCTGTCGGCTCGCCGCGTAACGCCACAGACGCAATCGAGATGCCAAGCTCAAGCCCGATCATGTGCGTCGGCCGGTACATCGCCGCATAGCGGCCGCTTGCATCCGGCATCAGATGATATTCGCGAAAGCAGCGCCTGGCGTAATCGCTATCGCCCTCGAACACCACATAGGTGCCCATCGCCAGATGATGCGGAATATCGGCCTCGTCGCGATCCACTGAGGACACCACTTCGGTTACGCCAAACGCGTCCAGCATTCCGCCTTCGCTTTTCGGCTTGCAGATATTGGCAAGCGCGAAGCGACTGGCGGGCGGAAAGCCCAGGCCGTCGCGTTGCGGCACGAGGCCCGTGGCGTTGCACACCGCCGTCATCTCGATCCCGGACTTGGTGCCGTCGATGAAGGAATTGAACATCTTCGGATTGATCGAGGCGCGGTCGTCGATCTTCAGATATTTGTCGAGAATGTCCCACACCGTATCGGGATTGGAGCGGTGATAGGTCGGATGATAGCGCGTGCCCTTGCCGGCCGAGATCACCCTGAAGCCGCAGGCGCGTGCCCAATCCACCTGTTCGCAAATGAGTGCCGGCTGGACGCCATAGGCGAGGCGGTAGACCACTCCCGCCGCCTGGGCCTTGCGCGCCAGATGCGGACCGGCCAGCGCATCGGCCTCCACATTCACCATCACGATATGCTTGCCCTGCGCCATCGTATCGAGTGCGAAGCGGATGCCGGTCTTCGGATCGCCGGTCGCCTCCACGATCACATCGATTGCGGAATGCGCGATCAGCACATCCGCGTTGTCGGTGACAAATGTCTTGCGGTCTTTCAGCGCCGCATCGAGCGAGGCCGCGTCATGCCGTGATGCCGGCCATCCGGCCGCCTGCAATTGCCGTATGGCCCTGTCAGGATCGAGATCGGCAAGGCCCACGAGATGCATGCCGGGTGTCCGCAGCACCTGTGTCAGGAACATGGTTCCGAATTTTCCGGCTCCGATCAGGCCGATGCGGATCGGCCGTCCGGCGGCATCGCGCTCGGATAATTTTGCGAACAGGTTCACGCGGAAGTCCTCCCGGCTGGCGGCGAAGCCTCACCTGCCGAAGGCCGTGTGTAAAGCGTGTCGGCTTTGACCTGCGCTACTGGCAGGCGGCCTTGACCACGATGGTCTCTGTGCGGCAGCCGCCCGGATCGCGATCGAGCAGCGCGCGCGCGGAGCAACGCTGCGAGGACTGGATGTCCGCGCTCTTGCCGGTGGAATAGCCCTTGCCTTTGCAGAGATCCTCGGCGGCTTTCTGGCAATCCGGCGACCCGTTGGGCGCGAGATCGCAGACCTTGCGCCCTTCCACCATGCGGATCTTGGACAGATTGCGGAACGCTTCGGCCGCCTCCCTAGACGCCGCGGCCGCATCTTGCGCCGCCTTTTTCGACTGCTCGTTCATCACCCGCCAGCGCGCATTGTTCTCCTCCACACCGGCCCTGAAATCGGCCGACGACTTGTCGAACCAGCGGCCGATGGCATCGAAAAATCCTTCCGGCTTGGGCTGCGATGGCGCAGTTCCGGCCTGCGGGACTGCGGGTGCCGTCGTGCTTTGTCCCGAAGGCTGCGGGAACGCGCTGCCCTGCGGCGTTTGCGGATCGGCCGGGATGCCGGAAGGGGCGGATCGCGTTTGCGGAGCCGATTCGCCGGCTGCCGGCAAAATCGCCGAGGTGCCGCCGGATGGTGCGGCGCTGGCTGCAGGCGGGTTTGCCGGGCCGCCTTGCGCGAGGGATGCGCCGCAATGCCAGAGCGAGGCGCCGCCGATCGCAGTCACGCAGATGCAGGCGCGGATCATGCCGCGCCGTGCTGCGTCCTGGAAAATCAGAATGGCCATTTGCGCCCCTGCCGTCCCCATTTTAACAGGTCAGGATGTCGCCGAACATCGTTTCAGCAACAGACATGGCAGAATTGAGGATTTCGCGTGACGAATTAGAAAAGATAAAGGGCGCCGACGATTCCGCCGACCAATGCCAGTGTGCCGAGCGTGACCCACAACCCCAGCCGCTCCTCGATGATCAGCCGCGCGCGATCGCCGTAGCGATGAATGAGAAACGCCAGCAGAAAGAACCGCGCACCGCGTGCAATGATCGAGAACAGGATGAACAGGAAGATGTTATAGCCGGCAAAGCCGGAGGTGATGGTCACCACCTTGTAGGGCAAAGGCGTGAAGCCCTTGATCAGGATGATCCAGACGCCCCATTCGGCATAGGCTTGCTTGAACGCATCGAACTTGTCGCCGTAGCCGTAGAACTGGATCAGCGCGGCCCCGACCGTGTCGTAGAGCAGGTAGCCGATGGCGTAGCCGAGCACGCCACCCGCCACCGATGTCCAGGTACAGATGAACGCGAAGGTGTAGGCCTTGGCCGGCCGCGCCAGCGACATCGGCACCAGCATGACGTCGGGCGGCACCGGAAAGAACGAACTTTCCACGAAGGAAATGATGCCCAGGATCCAGCTGGCCATCGGACGGTAGGCCGCCGCGACGACCCAGTCATACAGCCGGCGAAGCATGGGTGAACCCGATCACATCCTGTGGGGAGATCCGAAGCGATTGCGTCCGGAGAACGCGGATCGTCTAGCCGGTGCTGCGGCGCTTGGGAATGCGGTGCGTATGCAGTGCGACGACTTTTCTGCGCGGCAGCGGGGAGGGTGCCGCAGCCTTGATCGCGCGATTTTTGGGCAGCTTCTCCGCCAGCCCCAGACATTTCTCGCGGTCGTCCATTTCCGCCCAGACATCCTGCGGCCGGATCCCGGCATCGGCCCACAGGACAACGAGGTGATAGAGCAGATCGGCACTTTCCCGCACAGTGGCCGCGCGGTCGCCGCGCACCGCATCGATCACCACCTCGGCCGCCTCTTCGGCGAGCTTCTTGGCGATTTTCGAGCGGCCCGCGCGGATCAGCCGCGCGGTGCGCGACTGCGCTGGATCGCCCTTGTCGAGGGCCTGCACCGCGCGGAAAAGCCGTTCGAGCGAATCGGTCATGGTTTGCGACAATACGCACAAAGCCATTCAGAAATCGTTAACGATTGCTCTTGTCGCATGGAAATGGCCCCGCGCCGATAACCGCCCCCCGCCCATTATCGAAGACGC
>JAEVZN010000521.1 GCA_023392205.1 Pseudomonadota bacterium | reverse complement strand
TCCGGCATGAGCCGGGCGCCCTTTTGCTTTGCCCCGTTTCAAAATCGCTTGCCCGTTTTGGAGAAATGAAGGAACATCCCTTCCGTTCGGGCATTGCCGGCCCGGAGACTGGAATGGAATGCCCGGGTTGGTCGCAGACATGAAAATGGCAGACATGGCATCGGGTTTCCCGCGAAGAAGTGGATCGCGGCAAGATCCCCACATGCGGAACACTGTTTCTTCTCCCCCAGTAAAGCACCGAGATTGCCGAGCCGCAGCGGCGGCGTGGGATTAACGCGGGAGACAAGGAGTTTTTCCCGATGTCACAGAACGGTACCGTGAAGTTCTTCAATCAGGACAAGGGCTACGGCTTCATCACACCCGATGACGGCCAGCGCGACGTCTTCGTGCACATCTCGGCGGTCCAGGCCTCCGGCCTCACGGGCCTGCAGGACGGGCAGAAGGTGAGCTTCGACACCGAGCCGGACAATCGCGGCAAGGGTCCGAAGGCCGTCAATCTGATGGTACTTTAGCGCGGTTTGCCGCAGCGGCCCCCGCCACCTTCAGGGTAACGGGCAGGGGGTCCATGAGAGCTGCGCGCGTCGAACGCGCGCAGGTAGCGTACTCGATCGTCCGGCCCGTTCAAACCAAGAACGGGTTCGAACGGCGTTCGTTGCCGAGCTTGCCGCCCGGGCCATGGCCGCAAATGAAGCCGATCTCGTCGCCGAGCGGCAGCAGCTTCTCCTTGATCGATCGGATCAGCGTGGCGTGGTCGCCACCGGGGAGATCGGTTCGGCCAATCGAACCGGAAAAGAGCACGTCACCGACATGAGCGAAGCCCGCCTCGCGGTTGTAATAGACCACGTGACCCGGCGCATGGCCCGGACAGTGCAGCACTTCGAACCGATGATCGCCGAATGAGAGGACCTCGCCCTCTTTCAGGAAACGGTCGGGGGTGACGTTGCGCACCGAGCCCTCGAGCCCGAACATGCGGGCCTGGGACTCCAGATTCTCGAGCATTTGGCGGTCGCCTTCATGCGGGCCGATGATGTCGATGCCGAGCCGCTCCTTGAGATCCATGGCGCCGCCGGCATGATCGATATGCCCATGGGTGAGCCAGATCGCACCGATCTTCAACCCGTTGTCGCCGATCGCCGCCAGGATGGTGTCGACGTCGCCGCCGGGATCGACCACCACGCCTTCGAGCGTCTCCTCGTCGAAGAGGATCGTGCAATTCTGCTGGAACGGCGTGACGGGAATGATGCCGGCTTTCAACTGACCCATGGCGTTCTCCTTGGCTATCGGCGGCAGACATAGAGGCTGGCGCCGCGATGTGCCACCCTTGGCGGGACGCAAGGAGGACGCGATGACCAGACCCGAATACAAGCGCCCGCCGGAAGATATCGACATGGCGGTGGAGGAGCGTGCGATCCGACGCGACACCAGCATTGCACTCGTCGTCACGCTCGCGGCGTTCGTCGGTGCCTATCATTATCTGCCGGGACTGATGGAGCTCCCGGAGCAGAGAGCGGACGCATTCGCCATGGCGGCGCTCGCCTGGGCGGTACCGGCCTTCGTACTGATGGTCGCCATACTGATGGTGTCGACGGGGCGGCGTTTCTCCGCCGCCGACATAGGCGGGCAGGCGGCGGGTCCGCCGAGCGAGATACTGGCCATAAAGGCCGCCTTCCTGCAAAACACGCTGGAACAGGCGGTCATCGCGGCGGGCTTCTTCTTCGCCCTGGCGGCAGTCGCCGGTGGCGCCTGGCTGGCATTGCTGCCGGTCTCGGCAGCACTCTTCGTGGTGGGCAGGACGCTGTTCTATCTCGGCTATGCGCGCGGCGCCAAGGGGCGCTCGCTCGGCATGAGCCTCACCATGCTGCCGAGCTTCGTCGGCTATCTCGTGGTCGCGTGGCTGTTCGTGTTCGGTGCCTGAATGTCTACTCCGCGGCGGCGCGCTTGGGCTGGACCTCGGCCGAATAGTCGTTCATCAGCGTGGTGGTCATCTCGCCGACCTCGAAGCGGTAGGGGCCGATTTCCGAGACAGGGGTCACCTCTGCCGCGGTGCCGGTCAGGAAGCATTGCTCGAAACCTTCCATTTCCTCGGGCAGGATCGTGCGCTCGACGACTTCGATGCCGCGGCGCTTGGCCAGATCGATGGCAGTGCGGCGGGTAATGCCGTCGAGGAAGCAATCCGGGGTGGGAGTATGGAGACGGCCTTCCTTGACGAAGAAGACATTGGCGCCGGTCGCCTCGGCGACGTGCCCGCGCCAGTCGAGCATCAGGGCATCGGCATATCCCTTGGCTTCGGCAGCGTGCTTGGACATGGTGCAGATCATGTAGAGGCCGGCGGCCTTCGACTTGGACGGCGCGGTGCGCGGATCAGGCCGACGCCAGTCGGCGAGGTCGAGGCGGATGCCCTTCAGGCGCTGCTCGGGATCGAAATAGCTCGGCCACTGCCAGATGGCGATGGCCAGGTTGATGCGGTTCTTCTGGGCGGAGACGCCCATCATCTCGCTGCCCCGCCATGCAATCGGCCGGACATAGGCGTCCGAAAAGCCCTGTATGACCAACAGCTGGTTGCAGGCATTGTCGATCTCGGCGACGGACCACGGTATGGTGAAGCCCAGCAGCCGCGCGGATTCGTGCAGGCGCTCGGTGTGTTCGGTCAGCTTGAAGATCTCGCCGCCATAGGCCCGCTCGCCTTCGAACACGGCGCTGGCATAATGCAGCCCGTGGGTAAGCACATGGATCTTGGCCTCCGACCATTTGACGAATTCGCCATTCATCCAGATATGACCGTCGAGCTGGTCGAAGGGGACTGACTTGGAATTACCTCCCGGGGGGACTTGCCCCTTGAAACTGAGCGCGGATGCGAGGCTCGCAATATGCAGGCCGTGAGACCGGAAGTTCCGAAATCCAGCCGATGCCTTGCCTTTTCGTACGCATTCGGTCTCAAAGCTTGTCAAAAGTTACCATCAGGGCTAATTTATGTCAACATGACTGACATAAATTCGCGGGACGGCCGGGTATGAATCTCATGGCCCACGAGCAAAGCGGCAGCGCCCTCGCTTCAGGCGAGCCTCTCGATCCGGCGAGCGAGATCGATTTCGCTATCATCGAGCTCCTATTCTTCGCCTATCGGGACTTCACCTCGGACCCCGACCAAATACTGGCGGACTACGGTTTCGGCCGCGCGCACCACCGGATATTGCACTTCGTCAACCGCAAGCCCGGCATGACGGTGGCGGAACTGCTCGATGTTCTCAAGATCACGAAGCAGAGCCTCGCGCGCGTCCTCAAGCAATTGATCGATGCCGGTCATATCGTGCAGCGCCAGGGCACGGAGGATCGCCGACAACGGCGCCTCTACCCGACGGATGAGGGCCGAAGCCTGGCGCTGGCGCTCGCCGCGCCACAGTCCCGCCGCATCGCCCGCGCATTGGAAGGTGCCGAGCCGGGCGATCGCGCCGCAGTCGAACGGTTTCTGAAACAGATGGTCGATCCGGATCTCAGGCCCCAGATCGACCGTATTCCGGGCACCGGAAAAGGCGAATGATTCAGGCGCGGCACGCCTGGACGGACCAAATGGCAGGCAGCGGGTGGGCGACATTGGAAGGAATGCGAC
>JAEVZN010000504.1 GCA_023392205.1 Pseudomonadota bacterium | reverse complement strand
GGAATACCTCAGCCGCGTCGATACCGCTGGCTTTGTGCGCCGGAATGGCGGACGGACGCATCAAAAAGGGCGATCTGGTGATGTTCGAGGCCATGGGTGGCGGATTTACGTGGGGTGCCTCCATCGTCCGGATGTAGCGGCAGATCACTTAAAGCCGGGCTTCAAACGCTTAACGCACATCCTTAGATCGCCGTCGCAAGTGAGTTGCGGTCGTTTCTTTGGTTGACCGTGCAAGTCTGAGCCCATATCGTCTTGTAAAACAAGAAGTATCGCCGATAAGGGGCTGACGGGCGATGACGGCAAAGACGGTGACGAGAGCGGACTTGTGTGAAGCGGTCTACCAGAAGGTTGGCCTTTCACGCACTGAATCCGCAACCCTGGTTGAGCAGGTGCTCAAGGAAATTACCGACTGCCTGGAGCGGGGCGAGACAGTGAAGCTGTCGTCCTTCGGCTCTTTTGTCGTCCGTAAAAAGGGCGAGCGGATCGGACGCAACCCCAAGACCGGCAAGGAAGTACCGATCTCGCCGCGGCGGGTCATGGTGTTCAAGCCATCCGCCATCCTCAAGCAGCGGATCAATGGCGGTGGTGAACACGACGTCGCCGACGATACCGATTCCCACTGATCCAGCGGCCATGTTTCCGGGTGTCAGCCGTCGCGTGCAAAGCTGGAGGTTGTAGGTGGACAAGGCCCCCGATGCTTTCCGGACCATCAGCGAAGTCGCCGACGACCTGAAGGTACCGCAACACGTCTTGCGCTTTTGGGAAAGCCGCTTCAGCCAGATCAAGCCGATGAAGCGCGCCGGCGGACGCCGCTATTACCGGCCGGACGACGTCGACCTGCTGCGCGGCATCCATCATCTGCTTTACGGACAGGGATATACCATCCGCGGCGTGCAGAAAATTTTGCGCGATCAGGGCCAGAAGTTTGTGCAGTCGGTCTGGCAGGGCGGTGCGATGCCCGCCGATCCGGAGCACGACGGCGGCGATGACGACATCTTCCATGCGGACAGTGAGGACGAGGCTCCGCAATCACCGTCACGGACGAGTGGCGCTTCGGTCAACGCAGGCGGAAGGCAATCGATATCGGCAGCCGTCCATCGGCAAATGTCACGCGAGGATTTGCGCAAGCTGCATGCAGCGCTGTTCGAACTGAACGAGTGCCGCCGTCTGCTCGACGCGGCCCTCGACGAACGCATGGCGGAAGAAGCGGCGGATTAGCCTCTTCATGCGGCCTAGGATGCCTTCGCGTCCTGACCGTCCTTCGCAACGCGCTTGTAATAATAATTGGCATTGCGACCGAAGGCGAGGCGGCGGATGACCCGACGCATGCCTTCGCTGCGGCGAAGCGGGGCCACTGCACCGGCTGCGGTGCGGAACAGCGCAACCTTGGCGTTATCCAGCGCCGGGTTCATGCCGGGCGGGCTCTGCGGTATGCCGAGACCGCGCAGCATCGAGTTCATCGTGAAGATGTCGTTGCGCCGCCGCACATCCGGAGATTTCCAGGTCAGCGACAGCGAGATCGAATAGCTGTCGGCCGTGCGCACCCAATGCGGCCATTGATAGGGCACGAACACGCCGTCGCCCGGATGCAGCGTATAGGTCGTGCATTTGGCATCGTACTTCGCCTCATAGGGAATGTTGCGATGCTTCACGACCACGTCTTCGAGCGCCTGTTCGGATGCGATCGAGCGGTCGCGGTTATCGTAGACGTGGAAGAATTTCTCGCCGTGAATCTGGAAGAAAAGGTTTTCGTCGCTGTCGGCATGAAAGGGCGTGGTCGAGTTTGCCGACGACACGAAGATGAAGCCGCGGATATCGTCAAAGCCGGCGTCCTTCAATGTGCGCTCGCCTCGCATCTTCGCAACTTCCAGAAGAGCGTCCTCGATCAGTTTGCCATAGGCCGGGTGGCTCTCGACATGCTTGAGCACCATCCAGGCACCGGCGGTTTCGATCTTGCGCACGACCTCTTCCGGATCGAGATCGACGGTCGGTGTCTTGTCGGGATCCTGGCTGATGGCGGCCTTGCCGGAATTGTATTCGATCCGGTCGCGCGGCAATTGCTGCACGAGTTCGGCGAGTTTGGGCAGGGTCAGCAGCGGGTTGCCGGCGAAATGGTGGCGCAGTCCGAAGGGCAATTGAGGAAATGCATCGACCCAGGCGCTCCGGTCGGTCGGCTCGAAATAGGTCATGAGAGTTTCTCCCTGATCCCTCTGATCGTCTTGAAGATGTCGATGGCGCGCATCCGCGCCTGCAACAAAGTTCGGATCGAAGCGGCCGCCGGATCGCGCGGCCGCAAAGCGATAAACACGTCGCCGATCGGCATGCGTCCGCGCCAGACATGATCGATCATCGGATGTTCGCTGTCGGTGGAGGAATCCGCCGAAGCGATGTCCGGGTCCGAGCAGAGATGCCGGGTGAGGTCGAGGGTCAGCTGGACGCCGGGCGACGTGCGCGCCTCGCTCTCGTCCATCGCGATCTTGAAGAAGAAGGCGCGGCCGCCGTCTCGTAAGACCAGCCCGGATGCGATGGTCTGATGGTTGCGGGTGAGGCTCACGATCTCGATGCGGCCTTCGGCGGCCAGCGCCGGCACGGCCTGCCGGATGAAGGCAGCATCGCCGGCATCCTGCATCAGCGCCGTACCGCGCTCGCCCTTCCAGCCTTTGGCTTCCAGCTCTAGAAAATATTCGAGGGCGTCCGCGACCTCGCCCGGACGTCGTGCGATCGCGAAGTCAAGCGGTCCGAAGTCTTCCAGCCGGTGGCGCTGGCGGCGCAATTCCTTGCTCTTCTTGGCACCGAGCGCAGCGCGCAAGGTGGCATCTCCGTCTCCACTGGCGTCGAGGAACGCGCGGCGATAGCTGCGCAGAACCCGAACGGACAAACTGCGTGTGGCTGCAACTTGGGTCAGGGTGGCGGAAGCCTGTCCATCCAGCGTCAGGCCCGGCAGGTACAATGCACGTGCGCCCGTTTGGCGCGCGGCATCAAGCAGGCCACCGGCCGCATCGGCAGGCTTGCCGCGGTCGAGCAGGGGCGCGGTCAGCGATGCATATCCCCGCCAGGCGACGAGCAGGGGCACCGGCATATGCAGCGCCTTGCTGGCCCAGCGCACCGGCAGCAAACCGGCCAGGCGGTCGTCCTCGTCCCATGCCAGCAAGGCCGATGCACCGGACAGACCGCGCGCACGCCGCGATGCAGGCAGTGCCCAGAGCGGGTCGTAATAGGCGTTGGGTTCCAGGCTGCGCGCATGCAAGGCGCGCCAGGCCAACACGGGGATCGTAGGGAATTCCGCGAGTCCAGGTCGCGATGCGGACGCGCGTTCGGCTGAGGTGCTTGCGCACATCGCATGCATGCGCGCTGCCGGTACGGAGCCGCCGTCCCTCAGGGCAGGAGCATTGACCGGAACTCTCGCCGGTATTGTCATAGGCTTGCGCGCGTGCGGATCATGTCGATGTTCTTGCCCGACAGATACGCCCGATCCGTGATCTGTGCGGTTAATCCGCAACCGCTCCGGCGCTGTTTGAGAAGGAAGGGTTAACGAAACGATGCGGATACCGTGTATTTCCGGCCGGATCGGGTCTGTATGTTGATTGCAAAAATTCAGGTCGTTGGCACGGCCGGCAACACGATCCGCCGATAGAGATGCCATGTGGCATGTCCGAGCACCGGTAAAGTGACCAGCAGCCCCAGAAAAAATGGCAATGCGGACACTACCAGCAGCACCACGATGATGGCGGCCCAGCCGATCATCGGGCCGGGACTGGCAGCCACCGCGCGTACGCTTGTCACCATGGCCGTGACGCAATCCACATCGCGGTCCAGCAGGAGCGGGAAGGAGACGACGGTCAGCGAAAACAGGATGACCGAGAGTGCGGCGCCAACAAGATTGCCGACGGCCAGGAAAACCAGCCCCTCGTAGGTGGTGAAAACCTGGAGCAGGAATTGCTGCAATGTCGTGAAGGACGCATTCAGCCCGAAGAACAACGCCATCAGGAAGCGGGCCTGATACATCCACATGATGAAGATGAACAGCGTCACAAAGGCCATCCAGCCGATCTCGCTGCGCGCTGTCACCGCGGACCAGACGTCACGCAATAACGGCTTTCGGCCGGCCTCGCGCTGCCGGCTGATTTCATAGAATCCGATCGCAACAAACGGCCCCATCAGGGCGAACCCGGCCGCGAGCGGGTAGGCGAGATAGCTCATCCCGAGCCACGTCACGCTCGACACGATTGCAAGCCCCGCCGCCGCATAAATCGCGCCGAATGCGAGACCGTAAAGGGGCGCAGCCTGGAAGTCGCGCAATCCGAGGACCAGCGCCTCGGCGATGTCGCTAACACTTGCAGGCCTAACGATCGGGTCCGATTTTCCGGAAATCGAGGTCATTGCGTGCGTCGCATGGAAAGTCGTTGCCATCAGGCCAGCGCGATCTCTGCACGGCATTGATCCGCATCAACGGCGGTCTCCGGAAATGGTGGCAAGGACGTCCGACACATGGATCGATGTCATGATTGGGAAGGCGCTGCGGTTTGTTCCGGCTGTACTCGGATTGGGCGCGCTGGTCGTTCTCGCCGGTTCGCTCAAGGCCGAACCTGTGAGCAGCGACCGGATCGGCGATCCGACCGCTGGCCGGAAGCTGGCCGAGGCCTGGTGCCTCGAATGCCATGCGACCGGCCGCAAGGTCGTCGATGCCGGCCGGCGCGGGCCGGATTTTCAGGAGATCGCCGACCGCGCGTCCAGGACTGCGCTTTCGATGCATGTCTTCCTGCGCTCGAACCATAACGAGATGCCAAACTTTATCGTGGCGGAATCCGATGCGGACAATATCGTCGCCTATATCCTGAGCCTGAAACAGCGATAAAGCTTCGGCGGCCTTGTGCTTCACGCTTGTGCCTTGTCCGGCTTCTCCCACGGACCGCCCAGACGGTCCTTCACGTAAAGTTCGACAATCAGGACTTTCGCTGCAGCGGCGAGCGGGACCGCGAAGGCCGCTCCGAGCAATCCGAACAAGGCCGCAGCGACAAGCAGTACGCAAAGGGTCAGGCCGGGCGGCATCCGGATAAGGCGTTCCTGCACAAGCGGGGTCAGCAGATTGCTCTCGATCATCTGCAGCGCGAAATAAACGCCAAGGCCATACAGCGCCATGGTCATGTTCACCGACAGGCCGGTCAGCACGATGATGACCCCGGCGACAAAGGGCCCGAGGGTCGGGATGAACGCCAGTAGCCCGGCCTGCAAGGCGAGAAGGCCTGGATAGGGCATCCCGATGGCGATCAGCAATCCGTAACTCAAGGCAAAGATGATGGTCATGCTGATCGACTGCGCGATCATCCAGTTGCGCATGGCCTGCGCCGCAAGGTCGAGGACGTGGTCGAGCCGTCGACGCTTGTCCTGCGGGATCAGACTGAGAATGCCTCTCTTGTAGATGCCGGGGTCCCAGGCAAAGAAGGCACTCAGGAAGAGTATAAGGGCGGCCGTTGCGACGGCACCAAACGAACTTGTGGCGACGCGCGTGGCCCCGCCGAGCATCGAATCCGAACTCGGCAGCCATTGCATGAAGTCTGCAATCGGCAGCCCATTCTCGTCGCGCCATTCGCCGGGGAGGCGTGCCAGGGCGCCTTGGAGAGTCCCGAAGAGTTCATAGGCCTGCGACAGCAGCACCGCGCCGCTCAACCAGATCGCCGCCGTGATGGCTGTTGCCGAGAACACGAATACGATCACCAGCCTGATCTTTCGCGGCCAGCTCACGAGATAGCCGAGTGCACGGGCGCCGGCGTCGAACAATACAGCGAAGACCATCGCGACGAGGATCGCGACAAAGGCCGCGGAGGCCGCCCACAGGATC
>JAEVZN010000498.1 GCA_023392205.1 Pseudomonadota bacterium | reverse complement strand
CAATGCCGCGGAGATGTATCCCGAACTGGTGCGGCGTGGCGTGAAGCCGGACGTGGTCACCGACCAGACCTCGGCGCACGATCCGATCAACGGCTATCTGCCGGCCGGCTGGACGCTCGCCGAGTGGCAGGAGAAGCGCGAGCGCGATCCGAAGGCGGTGGAAAAGGCCGCGAAGGAATCCATGGCCGTGCATGTGCGCGCGATGCTGGATTTCTGGAAGCAGGGCATCCCGACGCTGGATTACGGCAACAATATCCGCCAGCGCGCCTTCGACATGGGCGTGAAGGATGCCTTCGATTTTCCGGGCTTCGTGCCGGCCTATATCCGCCCGCTATTCTGCCGCGGCGTGGGGCCATTCCGCTGGGCGGCGCTCTCGGGCGATCCGGAGGACATCTATAAGACCGACGCCAAGGTGAAGGAGCTGATGCCGCACGACACGCATCTGCATCACTGGCTCGACATGGCGCGGCAACGCATCCATTTCCAGGGATTGCCGGCGCGCATCTGCTGGGTGGGACTTGGCGACCGCCATCGGCTTGGGCTGGCCTTCAACGAGATGGTGGCAAGCGGTGAGCTGAAAGCGCCGGTCGTGATCGGCCGAGATCATCTCGATTCCGGTTCTGTGGCATCGCCCAATCGCGAGACCGAGGCAATGAAGGACGGTTCGGACGCGGTGTCGGACTGGCCGCTGCTGAATGCGCTTCTGAATTGCGCGAGCGGCGCGACCTGGGTGTCGCTGCATCATGGCGGCGGTGTCGGCATCGGCTATTCGCAACATGCCGGCATGGTGATCGTCTGCGACGGCACGCCGGAAGCGGGCAAGCGCGTCGAGCGCGTGCTCTGGAACGATCCGGCCACCGGCGTGATGCGCCATGCCGATGCCGGGTACGATGACGCGATCGACTGGGCCAAGAAGCAGGGCCTGAACCTGCCAAGCCTGTAGAGACGAGGGCCAAAGATGCGCAACAGGTGCCTGCAGAATCTGGTGATCGCCGGCGTTCTGACTGTTGGCGTCAATGTCATGCCGCAAGGTGTGGCGGCACAATCGCAGCCCTATGTCGCGCGCGGACAGGAGCCCGGCTGGTCGCTCACCATCGATGCGCAAAGGATCACGCTGAGCAAGATGGGCGGCGAGCGCTTCGAGGCTGCGACGCCCGCGCGACGGACCGGCCCGGATGGCGACCGCTACGATGTGATGCTCGACGGCAAAGCTGTGCAGATCCGAATCGCCACGAAGCTGTGCCGTGACATTATGAGTGGCATGCCGCATCCCGACAGCGTGACGATCAGCGGTCTTGGACCGACACTGAACGGATGCGGCGGCGCCCCGCGCGCATTGCTCGGCGACGCGGAATGGACGATTGCCGAAATCAACGCATCGCCGGTGCAGGCGGGGACCTCACCGACCATTCAGTTCATCGACGACGCGGTAGCCGGCAATGGCTCGTGCAACCGCTACCGAGGCGCTTTCACGCTGACCGGCGAAGGCCTGCGGATCGAGAAACTTGCCAGCACCATGATGGCCTGTCCGGAGCCGGCCATGCAGCAGGAGCATGCGCTGCTCCGCCAGCTTGAAGCCACCCAGCGTTTCGACATCCGCGACGACGGCGCACTGGTGCTGTTCGACGACAGGGATAGGACATTGATCGCGGTGGCAATGCGATAGACCCGGACGCGCATGGCAGCGCGTCCGGAACGATCCTCTTTCAGCTAGCGCGCGCGGGCATAGGCGCCACGCGCCTTACGCGATCCGCAGCCGCGGCAAGAGAAGGCGCGATGCGGGCCGGTGTCGAAGTGAATATGGCCCGAGCCATAAGTGATGACCGCGCCGCCGGCATTCTGACGCAACCAGGCCAGCACGGCACCGCGCTGGCCCGGACGCGGCACAAAGTCTACCGCCTTGCCGTAGCGATGTTGCGAAGGACGACCGGTGCCTGCGATCACGGCGCCCGGACGGCAGGTGGAGATCACCTTCACCGCGCCGAAGCGCGATTCCATTCCGGCCAGAACGCGGCGGGTATCGGCGGTGAGGCAACCGCGCGACGCACTGGCCGCGCGCGCTGCACCGCCGCGCGTACGTTTCGGTTTTGCAGTCCGGAACGGACCGAAACGTTCAGTGGCAAAAGACGAACGATGGTTGACCGCCCCGCTCGGATTGTCGTGAGTGGATTGAGCGTATGCAGGAGTCTGAACCGAAATCAGAATGGCGGTCAGTCCAAGGGCAAGCGAAGTTGCAACACGCATTACTTGACGTCTCTTCTGTTATTGAAGGGAATAGGACTTCAGAAAAAGCAGCCAGTCCCTAGCCGCCGGTGACAACAGCAGCCAGTCCCCGGCCGCCTGCGAACGAGCTCGTCATTCGCAGGAGTTTTTGAATTTTTCAAGGCAATTCAATGCCTTACGGTTGCCGCAAAATCGCACCGCATTTACCAAAAATTGAAAAAGCTTAGTGTTCTTCCGCCGCGAGCACCGCCTCGGCGCGAATTTCTTCCGTCAGACGCGCTTTCAGCTCCGAAAATTCCGGACTGGTCTTGATCGTATAATGGCGGGGATGTGGCAGGCTAACGGAAATATCTGCCTTGATGCGTCCTGGACGCGCGCTCATCACCAGCACACGCGACGCCAGAAAGATCGATTCCTCGATATCGTGGGTGACGAACAGTACCGTCTTCTGCTCGCGTTCCCAGATGCCGAGCAGCAATTCCTGCATCAAGCCCCGCGTCTGATTGTCGAGCGCACCGAACGGTTCGTCGAGCAGCAGAATTTCCGGACCGTTGGCGAGCGCGCGCGCGATCGCCGTGCGCTGCTGCATGCCGCCGGACAATTGCTTGGGATAATGCCGTGCGAAACTCTGCAGGCCGACGCGTTCCAGCCAGCGCGCAACGATGTCGGCACGCTCGCTGGCCGGCACACCTTTTTCGCGCAGTCCGAAGGCGACATTCTCGGAAATCGTGAGCCACGGAAACAACGTGTAGGACTGGAAAACCATGCCGCGATCGGGACCGGGCCGCGTCACCTGCTTGCCATCGAGCAGGATCCTGCCCGTGGTCGGATGATCGAGACCGGCAACGAGGCGCAACAATGTGGACTTGCCGCAGCCGGACGGGCCGAGAATGGTGACGAAGTCGTTGTCCGCGACGTCGAGACTGGTCGGCTCCAGCGCGCGTGTCAGCGGCCCGCCATGCAGGCCAGGGAAAATGCGCGACACGTTGTCAATGCGCAGTTTGCTCATTCTGTATCCGCCCCCGGTAGGACCAAGGGATAAGGAATCCTGGTGCGGGGCGCCGTCATATCTGGCTCCAGGGAAAGAGCGCGCGATTGGCGGCCTTGAACAGAAAATCCGAGATCAGTCCGATGATGCCGATCACGATGATGCCGAAGATCATCTGCCCGGTCGCAAGCAGTGCCTGGCTGTCGATGATCATGTGGCCGATGCCCGACGACGAGCCGATCATTTCGGCGACGATGACATAGGTCCAGGCCCAGCCCAGCACGAGGCGGAGGATCTCCGCGATACTGGGCGCAGACGACGGAATGAGGACGCGAGCGAGAATGCCCCGGTCGCGTGCGCCGAGCGTGAGCGCCGCTTCGACAAGATCGCGTCGCGTGCTTGAAACGGTGACCGCGACCATCAGGATGATCTGGAACACCGAACCGATGAAGATGACGAGCAGCTTTTGCATCTCTCCGATGCCGGCCCACAGGATCAAAAGCGGAATGAAGGCCGATGCGGGGAGATAGCGCGCGAAGGAGACAAAGGGTTCGAGTAGCGCCTCGATCGGCTTGTAGGCGCCCATCAGGATACCGAGCGGCACCGCAACCAGTGCTGCCAGCACGAAACCACCGACCACGCGCCAGATGGTGATTCCGATATCGTAGGAGAAGTCGAACCGCGTCAGCAGCATCCAGCCGTCCTGCACCATGGTCAGCGGACTTGCGAGAAAGGTTGGCGAAACATAACCGCCAAGGGTCGCGACCGCCCAGGCACCGACGAACAGCACGAAGAAAGAAATGCCGAGCATGACGCGCGCGGTGTTCGATATCGGCTGGAGCGGTCTCATGGCTACAAGACTCACGTCCCACGCGCGCAATGCAGCACATCAGTGTTGCATTGCGGGCCGGGGTCCCATGGATAAATAATCGAATGGGCTACGCCCCGGAACGGCGATGCAACGCGAAGTGCCGCATCGCGTCCGGGCGCGAGACCGTGATCACTGAACAAAGCGCGGATCGGCGAGCTTTGTCAGATCGGGGATCTGCTTGATGACGCCGATCTCGAGCAGCAGGTCGGCGGCCTCTTTGGAGAACGTGTTGAACTCGCCGGTGAAGAATTTCTTGTTCGCCTCGCGATCCTGCCAGCGCAGATATTTCGCCGAATTGGCGAATTGCTCGCCGGTCTGCTTGACGTCCGCCCCCATGATCTCGAAGGCCTTCTTCTCGTCGGCCTTGATCATTTCCAGCGCCTCGAAATAGCTGGCAACCAGTGCTTTCACCGCCGCTTCGTTCTTGGCGATGAATTCCGGCGTGCAGCCGAACGTGTCCATCACCATCGGATAATCGAGTGTGGTGGCGATGATCTTGCCGGCCTCGGGCTTGGCGCGCACGGCCGAAAGATACGGCTCATAGGTCATCGCCACGTCGTTCTGCCCGGCGATGAAGGCCTGCGCGGCCGGTCCCGGCTCCATGTTGACGATCTTGACGTCCTTCATCGACATGCCGTTCTTCTTCAGGAACCAGGCGAGCGCAAAATAGGGCGCGGTGCCGGGCGCCGAGGCCGCAACCGTCTTGCCCTTGATGTCCTTGATCGCGTTGACGTCGTTGCGCACCCCCATGCCGTCCGCGCCATAGGACTTGTCGAGCTGGAATAATTGCGTGGTCGCGATCCCGCTCGCGTTCCAGACAATCCAGGTCTCGACCGTCGTGGCCGCGCATTGAATGTCGCCGGACGCGATGGCGAGATGGCGGCTCGCCTGCGGGATCTTGCGAATGGTCACGTCGAGCCCGTTCTTGGCGAAGATGCCGGCCTCCTTGGCCAGCGTCAGCGGCGCAAACCCGGTCCATCCGGATATGCCGATATTCACCTTGGTTTGGGCGATGGCGGGTGTGGCGAGCATGGCAAAGCCTGCGGCCGCGAGAACGAACCTGAACTTCATAAGACCCTCCGGTTGGGACAACAGGCCGGGATTCCGGCTTTGCCGTCATGGCACCCCGCAGCGGAACACGGAGTCAATTGTGCAAAACACGGCAAACCGATCCGGCCGGTCGAACCGGCCGGACGCGAAGCGCAAGGCTTTTCCCGCAGGCTTGCGGCAAAGCCCGATTATTGGGCCTTGATCCCCATTTCCTGCGTGATTTTTGCCCAGACTTCGAGCTGGGATTTCAGGAACGCGGCAGCCTGTTCGGGACTGCCGGGACCGTTCGGATCGAGTTCAAATCCGAGCTTGGGGGCAAGGTCGCGGACCTGCGGGTCGCGAAGGGCCACTTCGAGTGCGCCGTTCAGTTTCTTGATGATATCCGCGGGCGTGCCGGCCGGCGCCATGATCATGAACCAGCCCGAGAAGTCGAAACCCGGCAGGGTGTCGGCAATCGTCGGAAGATCCGGGGCTGCCTGAAGCCGCTGCGTCGAAGCCGTCGCCAACGCGCGCAATGCGCCGCTGCGCAGATGCGTTTCCAAAATCGATGCCGAATAGACGCCGGCCTGGGTCCGGCCCGTGATCGTATCCTGCAGCGCGGCATTGATGTTCGTCGTGGGCACCAGCGTAAAATTCGTCCCCGCCCTGTTGTTCAGCGCCTGCGCTGTGACGCCTGCAAGGTTGCGCGGACCGTCGACCGAGATCGCGATCTTGCCCGGCGCCGCCTTGTCGAGCGCGATGAACTCCGCCACTGTCTTGGCTGGCACTTCCGGATTCACGACCAGAATCTGATGGCTGCGCGTCACCAGACCGACCGGAGCGAAATCCTTCACTGGATCGTAGGCGAGATCCTTCATCATGAAGGGGTTGGTGACAAGCGCCGCCGAGGTTGCAAAAAAGAAGGTGTAACCGTCCGGTGCCGAGCGCGCAGCCGCCTGCGCACCGATCGCGTTGCCGGCGCCCGGCCTGTTCTCCACCACGACGCTCTGACCAATTACAGCGCTCAGCTTGTTGGCGATCATGCGCGCCATCACATCGGGGCTTGCCCCGGCCGATTGCGAGACGATGAACGTGACGGGACGCTGCGGCCAGTTCTGTGCGGACGCCTGCGAAGACATCAGCAAAGCAAGCGCGCATGCCAGGATCGACATGGAATAACGCATTTTATCCTCCCTTGCCGCCGCATTTTTCATTTTGACTTGCAGCGGGCGCTGATTGCCGCGGCGGCCGGTGTCCCACATCGTGGTTCAGCACGGCCGCTTCACGGATCGCCCTTCTAGCATTACTGGTTTGTACCAACAAGAAATGGGATAACCCCCAACCGCGAATCCGCGACCGAGGAAACCGACCATGAGCGACCGCAGGCTTAATCCGATCTCCGATGCTGAACTCGAGCGTCGCTGGGCCGCAATCCGGTCCGGGATGCGCGAACGCGGGATCGATGCGCTGGTCATGCAGAACAACAACGACTGGCTGGGCGGTTACGTGAAGTGGTTCACGGATTTCCCCGCCTATAACGGCTATCCGCGCACGGTGATCTTCCATGCCGACGATGCCATGACCGTGGTCGATATGGGACCGGCCGGTGTGCGGCGCTCCTTCGATGGGCAGAACAAGGTGCATCGGGGGGTCGGCGAATTGCTCTGCACGCCGGCCTTCACCTCGATTGTCTATACCGATGGCTATCAGGGCGAACTGGCGGTCGGCGAATTGAAGCGCCGCGGCTATGGCCGTATCGGGATACTCGGGGCAGGCGCGATCCCGTATCGATTCGTGAAGCAGATCGAAGATGGGCTGAAGGGTCGTACCGAGATCGTCGACGCCACCGAATGGGTGGACGCGATCAAGGCCATCAAGAGCGAGGAGGAGATGACCCTCGTGCGCCGCTGCGCGGAGATGCAGGACGAAATCTTCGCCCGCGTTGCCAAGAAGATCAAACCGGGTATGCGCGACAATGACGTCACCGCGCTGGCGCAATATGAAGGCCGCCTGCTTGGCAGTGAACAGGGTCTGTTTCTTGGCTCATCGGCGCCGCTCGGCAGCGCCTCGAATTTTGTCGACCGTTACATGCAGGGCCGCGTGCTGCAGGAGGGCGACCATTTCTCGCTGCTGATCGAAAATGCCGGGCCGGGCGGCATGTATACCGAGATCGCCCGTACAATGGTGTTCGGCAAGGCCTCGAACGAGGTGCTGGACGGCTTCGAAACCGTGCGCGAGGCGCAGGACCATTCGCTTGCCGCCATCAAACCGGGCGTGCCCGCGCGCGATATCGCCGCCGCACACGATGCCTTCATGACCGCACGCGGCTATGGCGCCGAGAAGCGGCTTTACGCGCACGGTCAGGGCTACGACCTTGTGGAGCGTCCGCTCATCCGCGAGGACGAAACGATGACGCTCGCCTCGGGAATGAACCTCGCGGTGCACCCGGGATTTGAATCGCCATCACTTTTCGCGGTGATCTGCGACAATTATCTTATCGGTGAAGATGGACCGGGCGAATGCCTGCACAAGACGCCGAAAAAAGTGTTCGAACTTTAACGGAAGACGCGCCGATATGAAGCCTGATATTCTCTATTTCGGATCCTTTCCCGACGCGACCGTCGCCGAACTGAACCGGCGCTATCACGTGCATCATTATCCCAAGCTGCCCGCGCCCGACGACATTCCGGACGAGATCGCAAAGCGCATACGCGGTGTCGCCACCGAAGCAAATCGCGGGCTTACCCGCGCGCTGCTCGACAAGCTCCCCAATGTCGACGTGATTTCGGTATTCGGTGTAGGCACGGATGCGGTCGATCTCAAGGCTGCGAAAGAGCGCGGCATTCCGGTCGGCAATACACCCGACATCATCGGTCCGGAAGTCGCCGATCTCGCCATCGGCCTGATGCTCGCCTCGGCGCGACAGATCATTTTCGCCGAGCATTATGCCCGCTCCGGCGAATGGGCCAGGAAAGGTCCGGTGCCGTTCGGTCGCTCGGTCGGCAAAAAGACTCTGGGCGTGATCGGATTGGGCGGCATTGGCCGCGCCATTGCCGATCGCGGTGCCGCCTTCCGCATGCGCGTCATCTATAATACGCGGCGGCCGAAACCGGATGCGCCTTATGAATATATCGGCGATATTGTCGAACTGGCGCGGCAAAGCGACTATCTCATGGTGGCCTGCTCAGGTGGGCCGGAGACGCGGCATCTCGTGTCGCGCGACGTCATCGATGCGACCGGCCCGCAGGGCACGCTGATCAATGTGGCGCGCGGCAGCGTCGTCGACGAAGAGGCCCTGATCGATGCGCTGGCCAACAAGCGGCTGGGCTGGGCAGCGCTCGACGTGTTCGACAAGGAGCCGGATTTCGACAGGCGGCTGCTGGATTTTCCCAACATCATCGTCCAGCCGCATCATGGCACGGCGACGATCGAGACCCGCACCGAGATGGGGCAATTGATGATCGATAATCTCGCCGCGGGCCTCGAGAAGCAGCCGATGAAGACGCCGGTCGCCGCGTGAATGCCAAGGCGAGCGCGGCCTATTCCGCCGCGCGCGCCTGTGCGCCGATCGCGTCATTGACCTTCGGCAGCACCTTCTCCGCCAGAAGCACCATCGAACGGCGGCCGAGCGCCACGTCTTTCCAGTCCTTGCCTGCATAAAGCAGCGTGCCGAAATCGCCGACCTGCTCCCGCAGGGCGAGAATGTCGTCCGCCACCTTGTTCGGCGTGCCGGAGATGATGAGCTTGTCGCAGATGCTGTCGAGCGTTACTTCGTCGTCGGGCTGGTCGCGATGCGTCTTGAACAATTCGATGCGGCCGTTCGCCTTCAGCTTGGTGAAAAGCTGCTTGTAATAGAAGCGATAGGGCGAATCCGGCCCCATCGCGTAATCGCGCGCGGTCCTGTCGTCGTCGGCCACAAAGATGCTCTTGGCCACGCGCCAATTGGCGGGGTCGGCGGGGCGGCCGGCGCGTTCGCAGCCCTCTACATATTTCGGCCAATGGCTCTTGACCCATTGCGGCATCAGGAAATTGGCGGAAATCGGGTCCCATCCGCGCGCGGCGGCTTCCGTCACGCCCTTGGAGAACGGCGCCACCGCCGTCACTACGATCGGCGGATGCGGTTGCTGCAAGGGCTTGGGCAGGAAGCCCTGCCCGATGTCCGGCAGGTAATGGCGCTGGCTCACCACATCCCAGTATTTGCCGTGCAGATTATAGGGCGGCTCGCCCGACCAGATCGCCAGAACCTGATTGATGCATTCCAGAAACATCTCGTTGCGGTTGGCGTCGAGATTGCCGAACACTTCCGCATCCGAAAGAAGCCCGCCCGGCGAGATGCCGAAGATAAAGCGCCCGTCCAGCATGTGATCGAGCATGGCGATCTCGGCCGCCACCCGGGCCGGATGGTTGTTGGGCATATTCACGGTGCCGGTGCCGAGTTTCATCTGCTTCGTCGCATGAATAAGCGACGCCATGAAGATCGTGCACGACGTGATGTTCTCGGCCTGATCGGTGGCATGTTCGCCGACATAGGCTTCCGAGAAGCCAAGCTCATCGGCGAGAATGAAGGCCTCCTGGTCCTCGCGCAAAGACTGCCGCCAGTCTTTGCCCAAAGGATGGATGGGCATGGTGAAAAATCCGAGTTTCATGTCCGCTCCGCCGGTTTTCGTCCGGCAATCTAGCCGGACCGGGGGTCCATCTGAAATAATAAGCCGTTAGCATCCTTATCAGGATTCCTGATGCCCTCGCCTGTCACATTGCGCCAGATCGAAGCCATCATCGCCGTCTGCGAGGAAGGTTCCTTCACCCGTGCCGCCGCGCGGGAGAATGCCACGCAATCGGGCATTTCCCAGCATGTTTCGGCGGTGGAAAAGGCGCTGGGGGTGCGGCTGTTCGACCGCTCCGCGACCGGCGTGACGCCCACACCGGCCGGGCAGCGCTATTACCGCCGTTGCGTGGAGGCGATGGGGCTGCTCGATGGCGCGGTCGAGGAGACCCGCGCGCAGGCTGCGGCCATATCGGGGCGATTGCGAATCGGTCTGATGCCGACCTTCACCCGCGCGGCGCTGGCGGCGACTTTGCAGCATTTCGTGCCCGCCTATCCGGAGGTGCAATTGCAGATCGTCGAGGCCTATAGCGGCACGCTGACCGAACAGGTCCTGGCTGGCAATCTCGACTTTGCCATCGTGCCGGCCTTCGAGGGCCGCGCCGGCCTGACCTCGCGGCTGATCCTGCGTGATCGCGAGGTGCTGATTTCCGGCCGCGCCAGCGGATTGACCCCGCTTGCCGCATTGCGGCTACGCGATTGTCCGCCTCTTAAGCTGATCGTGCCGGGGCCGGACAACGTGCGGCGGCGCAATCTCGATATCTATATCCAGAGCAATGCGGTGAAGATAGCGCAGTTGATCGAGATGGACGCGATGATGGCGACGTTCGATTTCGTCGCGCGGTCGGATTTCGTGACCATCCTGCCGGGTCTGATCGCGGTCAACGATATCGGCAGCGCCGATATCGTTGTGAACCCGATCATCGATCCGCCTCTGTCGGCAGATTTCATTGTCATCACGCCCGCGCGCCGCAGTCTGCACAAGGTGGCGCGGATGTTTCTGGAATTGTTCGAGCGCGACCTGGCGCAGACGGAGAAAAGGCTGGCAGGATTGCTGAAGGGTACGAGAGCAAGAGGCCAACAAGCTCCGCTCGTCCCCGCGAAGACGGAGACCCAGCGCAAAAAAACTGGATTCCCGCTTGCGCGGGAATGAGCGGAAATATCCTTTTCAGGCCGCCGGTGCACCGGGCTGTTTCAGGGGATGTGCTTTTGCAAACGCGTCGTCCTGCATACAGGTCTCCACGATCCGCCGTACTGTCGGATAAGGCGCAAGATCGTATTTGAAGAAGTTACAGCCGACCGCATGGCTGACCAGACAGATATCGGCCATCGTGACCGTATCGCCCTGGCAATAGCGGCCGGTCTCGCGGCTATCCGCAAGATTGCTCTCGAACGCTTTCATGCCTTCGCCAAGCCAGTGATGAATCCATTTCATCCGTGTGGGCTCGTCGAGCTTCAATTCGTGTTCAAGATATTCGCGCACCCGCGGCACGATCAGAGGATGCGCGTCCGAAGATACGATTCCCGACAGGCCGCGCACCCGCGCGCGCGCCAACGCTTCCGACGGCAGCAGCGCCGGATGCGGATGCACGTCGTCGAGATATTCCATGATCGCCATCGACTGGAACAGGACCGGACCGCCCTCCTCGTCGATCAGCGCCGGGATCAGCATCTGCGGATTGACCTTGCGGTAATCGCCGGTGCGCTGGTCGCCCTTCATCAGGTCGATGACGACGACCTCCGGCGACAGGCCTTTGAGATTGAGGGCGATCCGCACGCGAAACGAAGCCAGCGACCGCCACCAGGAAAAGAATTTCATGTCCGTCCGTCTCCAGTTTTTGTCAGGTCGCTCACATCCGGCCGTCATCCTGAGGTGCGAACGCAGCGAGCCCCGAAGGGCGACCGGTCAGATACACCGGCCGTCGCCCTTCGAGGGCCACCTCCGGTGGCCACCTTAGGGTGACGGAAATAGACTTGACCGTTAAGCCTTCATCCCGCCGGGATCGGCTTTCAATCCGGCCGCCGCAATGCCGACCAGCGCACAGGCCTCGTCGTTATCGGACGTATCGCCGGAAATGCCGACCGCGCCGATCACGTCGCCCGCATCGTTGCGTACCAGCACGCCGCCGGGATTTGTCACAACGCGTCCGCCGCTTGCCGCCGCGAGTGTCGTGAAAAACATCGGCGTCTTTTCCGCGCGCTCGAACAGGGTGCGCGAGCCGAGTCCCATACCGAGCGCCCCCCAGGCTTTGCCGAAAGCGATATCGAACCGCAGGATCCCGGACTTGTCCTCGCGCTTGAAGGCTATGAGATGGCCGCCGGCATCGAGTACGGCGACCGAGAGCGGCGCGAGATTCTTGTCGCGGCCGGTCTTCAGCGCAACATCGAGAATGGTGGTGGCCTGCGCCAGTGTCATCACGGTCATGTCACGCCCCTTTTTTATCGCGGCGCGACCAATAGACCGCCTGCCCCGCACCGTCGCCCTGCCCGAAACCGTTGGCACTCGCTTCCTCGAAACAGGCCAGCGCGGTCTCGGCCAAGGGCAGATCGACACCGCGCGCCCTGCCCTCGTCGACCATGGTGCGGATATCCTTGCGCGCAAGGTCGAGACTGGATGTCACCGGCCCGAAATCGCCGCCCGCCAGCCACGCCGCGATGTTGGGGCCCCGGTTCTTAACTGCCGTCGAAGCGCCAGACGTATCGGCAAGGATGTCCATCATCCGCGCCGGCGGGATATTCAGATGGCGGCTGATCGCCAGAGCTTCACCGAGCGCCTGCCAGTAGATCATCAGCGGCAAGTTGATGGCGAGCTTCATGCCCGACCCGGCGCCCACATCGCCGCAATGTTCCAGACGCCGGCACAGATGCTCGAGCACCGGCCGCGCGCGCGCCACATCCGCCTCGCGGCCGCCGGCAAAGCCGAACAGCTTGCCCTGCCGGGCCGGACCTGTCGTGCCGCCGACCGGGCATTCGACAAAACCCGCACCCTTCGCGCGCACCTTTTCGGCCAGCGCGACCTGCGTCTGCGGCGGCACCGTACTCATCTCGACGAAAAGCTTGTTTTTCACATCGCCGGACAAAAGGCCGGACGCGCCGTCATAGACCGCCGCGACGGCTTCTGCGTCGATCAGAATGGTGAGCACGATGTCGGATTGCGCCGCGAGGTCCGCAGGCGTCGCAACCACCTTCGCGCCCGCTTCGGCCAGCGGGCGGGCTTTATCCGCCGAGCGATTCCAGACGGTAAGTTCGTGCCCGGTTTCCAGAAGCCGCGCCGCGATCGCAGCGCCCATCTTGCCGAGCCCGGCCAGCCCAACCCGCATGCGGTTCCTCCCCGATTTTCCTGCCTCGCTCGTAGGAAGCTTGCCCCTGTTCTAGCCCGCATGAACCCGGCATTGCAAAGCGGTCCCGCCGTGCCGGAACGGCGGCATAGCGCACATTGCCTTTCCGTCCCGTGCCGGGCAAATGATCTTGTGCCGGGCATCGCCCGGTCCGGTCCTGATCGAACACGAAAGCGGTAGCATGTCTGTCTGGAACAAATACGAACCCACGGCCGGCCGTCCCGCCGGAAAGCCCGGCCGCGAGATCCGTCCGCAATCCGTCACCATCGACATTCATTCGCATATCGCCGTGCCTGCGGCGGGCGCTTATGTGGCGCAGCAGAACGTCCGCGTCAGCCCCGGTCTGCACAGCTTCCAGTCGCCCGAGACGGAAGCCGTGAATGCCAAACAGGACGCCGACCTCAAGACCCGGATGGTCGAACTGGAGCCGCGGCTGCGCAATCTCGATGCCATGGGTATCGACATGCAGGTGATCAAGCCGCCGCCCGGCCAATGCTATTACACGCTGCCCACCGACATCGCGGTGAAGGCCGCGCAGCTCGTCAACGATGGCATTGCCGAATTCTGCGGCCGCGCGCCCGACCGGCTGATCCCGTTCGGTACGGTGCCGCTGCCGCATGGCGACGAAGCCGCCAAGGAACTGGAGCGCCTCGCCAAGCTCGGCTTCAAGGGCGTGCAGATCCTTACCAATATCGATGGCAAGGAATTGTCGGACCCGGTCGCCGCTCCTTTCTGGAAGAAAGCCGAGGAGCTCGGTCTCCTTGTGGTCATCCATCCGAACGGTTTCACGCATGGCGAGCGATTGAAGCGCTTCTACTTCAATAATGTCATCGGCAATCCGCTGGAGACCACGATCGCGCTGCATTACCTGATTTTCGACGGCGTGCTGGAACGGCATCCAAATCTGAAGATTCTTGCCGTGCATGGCGGCGGCTATCTCGGCGCCTATTACGGCCGCATCGATCATGTCTGGGGGGCGCGCTCGGACGCCCATGCCGACCTGCCGAAACCGCCGACCACGTATCTGAAGCAAATCTACTTCGATACCGTGGTGTTCTCGACCGGACAGTTGAAGACGCTGGTGGAGACCTTCGGCGAAGATCGCATCGTCATGGGCACCGACTATCCTTTCGACATGGCTGACTACGATCCGGTCAGTCATGTGGCTTCCATCGAGACCTTCGAGTCTGCTACGGTGGGCAAGATCGTGGGCGGCAACACGAAGCGCATTCTGGGATTGTGACTGGAGCGGCATGAGCTGGATCGATAATTCGCCCGTCAGCGTCTGGGAGCGCGAGCCGCTCGGTGGAACGCTGGCGGAACCCGCATTATTCCGGGAAGCCATGAGCCGACTCGGTGCCGCGGTTCATATCGTCACCACCAACGGCCCGGCCGGAAAGGCCGGCTTCACCGCCACCGCGGTTGCGTCCGTTTCCGATTCGCCGCCGACGGTGCTGGTCTGCCTGAACCGGCAGAGCCGCATCACGCCGATCATGCGCGAGAACCAAGTGTTCTGCGTCAACACCCTAGCCTCGAGCGAGGAAGAACTGGCGAATGTGTTTGCCGGCCGCGCCGGATTGTCCGACCGCTTCATCGCCGGCAACTGGACCACCATGGAGACTGGTGCACCGGCGCTGTCGAACGCCATTGCCGCGCTCGATTGCCGCGTGCTGGAAATGAAATCGGTCGCCACCCACGACATCTATTTCGGTCAGGTCGCCGCCATCCGGCTTGCCAATGCCGAAAAGGCGCTGGTCTATCACGCCCGCGCCTACAAGCATGTGTGAGCGGGGCAAGCTCCCCGCAAGCGAACCGATGGGCTCGTCATTGCGAGCGCAACCCCGGCTTGACGGTCAGATATCCTGGCTCAGCCACTCGCGCTGCACGCCTTCGCACCAATTGCCGACATTCCACTGGCCGAAGGCGCCGAGGCCTGCCAGTTCGTCCGGCCCGGCGTAAACGGGCACATGTACGACCGACAGTCCGTCATGCCGATACGCCTGGTCCAGTGCCGCACGCAATTGCGCAGCATCGAAGCCGCCATGCAGCGCGCGCACGCCCGCAACAGAACCCGCCATTTGCACATAATCCACGGCCACCGCGTCGTTGGTGCGGAATTCGCGGCCATATTGCGCAAGCTGCAAACCGGTGATGGCGGCCATGCGGCGATTGTCGAAGATTACGATCATCCCGCGCACGCCATGCTCGACCGCATCGATCAGCACCTGCGGGTTCATCATGAATGAGCCGTCGCCACAGAATGCAATCGCATAGCGCGGATTGTCGACCGCGGCCGCGCCCAGAAGCGCGCTGGCGGCAAAACCCATATAGGACGCACCGGTTTCTGTGAACGTGTCTCCGGTGCGGTCGTCTTCGAC